>CAXIDD010000140.1:0-10303 GCA_964021975.1 uncultured Saprospirales bacterium
TCATTATCCTGACCTCGCTCACCAGCACCGTGCAAAAATAAAACCAGCGGATAGACCTGAGTCGAGTCATAATTTTCGGGTAACAACAAACGGTAAGGTAAGGTATGTCCTTCGGAAGAGATAAATTGCTTTTTTAGGAAAGCATCCTTCGTTTGAGCGTAAGAAACGGTCTGGATTAGAAGCAATAGGAAGAATAGGCTTGATTTGATGGTCATATTGAGCTATTTTTAAGTGCTTTAAAGATAAGTATTAGACTGTAAAAACAAATCTTTCAATCATCAAACCGGAAAAATATCGAACCAATTGAAATCCACTTAAGTGGCGGCAGGAGTGCTATCTCGGTGGTACGCATAGGTGAATTAGTACATCGATCTTCTGGTTCCAATGCCCCCTTTGCACATGCATTGTTACAGCATTTGGAGCAAGTACAATTTCCAAACACCCCAAGGTTTAGAGGCATTGATAGCCAAGGGCGTACCAAGCTTACTTTTCTTCCTGGAGCAGTCCCCGATGGTGACCATCTAGAGGATACCCAAATTATTGCGTGTGTTCAATTGCTCAGGGGCTTTCATGATGCCGCGGCGCTTAGTCCACTTTGCGGAGATCAGGAAACGATTTGTCACCACGACTTCGCACCTTGGAATGTTATATTTCAAGGCGATCAACTGGCAGGTGTAATTGATTTTGATGAAGCGAAACCCGGAGAAAGGATCATTGACTTAGCCTATTTTTTGTGGACCTTTTTGAATTTAGGCACTTCGGATAAACCAGCCGATATCCTGATCGAAAAAATCGTTCTTTTGTGCGAAGTTTATGGACTGAAGGATGGTCGCAACTTAGTCCCTGCTATTTTGAAAGAACAAGCACGGATACTATCCTTTCGGAAAGAACATGCGCTGAATGCTTCCACCGCAGATGAAAGAATCTTTTCCGCGGGTGCAGTCAAAAGCATTCAACAGGAAATTGTTTGGGTTAAAACGCACCAAATGGCCATTGACCTAGCTCTACAAACCAAGGGAATCTGATTTTAATTCTTGACCAACTTACCTTTAAATACTCGATTTCCGTGTTTAAACAATAGATTCTTATCTTTCGTGAAGCGCAAGGTAATGTCGGTATCTCCATAAGCGAAACCGTTTAAATAAAGTCCTTCAGCTGTAACTTTAGCAGTCATTTTTTTAGGAAATTGTTGGTATTCCGTTCCAGAACGCGCGAAGTCAAAAACACCCTGTATTTTATCTTTCTCATTGTAGTGCAGGGAAAAATCTACGATTCCATTTTCACAAAAAACTCGATAGTAAAAAGTACTGGCCTGCTGATCATAAAGAACTGCTCTTTGCCATTTTCCCATACCTTTCATTACACTATTCAATCCTAAGCGCATAATTCCCAGATAACTCAATGTTTTTAAGGTGCCATCCGCTTCTTTAGCAAATTTCCAAAAGCGCTTTTTAACCAAAGCGTCTACAGCACGTCCAGCGCTTTGCTGTAAAGGTGTTTCTAAAACTAAAGGTCGCTCATAAGCATAAATCAAAGGGCTTTTTAAACCTTCTACCATCCATTCCCCATTCTCTTTTTGAATGGATAATTTATAATCTGACTGAAACTGATATATTCCCGCTTGAACATGATCATCAATAGCAGTCAGACTGGGTAAAGTAGAAATTTCTTTACCGTCTACTATTTGTAAGAGTTCATAATTGGTCTGTCTAATAAAACCTTCACTGTTTCCTAATAAGCTTAAGGATTCATGGGTTTGATTGGTTAAAATGATGCTTAGTTTTTTTGTTTTAGGTTCATATAAGAAGTCACAAGTATATCCAAAAGTAGTACCATCATGATGGATAAACCGCTTTCCTTCGCTACGTATGATTTCCCAGCCATAAGCATAGCTTTTGTCATTCCCACTAGTTTTGTGTGGTTTAAAAAAGACAGCTCTTAAATCAGCGTTGAGAAAATTAGTACTGTGGATAAATTGGTTCCAGCGGGCTAAATCTCCAATAGTAGAATAAATACTCCCCGCACCTATAAACCAGGATGGATCCAAGGCTGGAGCTGCTTTGCGTTGATTTTCTGTATAGTTATAATGAGCAAGAGCCAAAAGTTTAGCATTTTGCCCGCTGTGGCTGGTTCTAGTAAGTCCATTTGGCTGAAAAAGATAGGTCTCTAGATAGTTCCCATAAGACTGCCCACTTACCTGCTCAATAATAGCTGCCAATAAAACATAACCTGAGTTGTTGTAGCTGTATTTCCGGCCTGGCTTACTGCGCAATTTAAGGTCTTGAAAAAAGCTAATTAATTCCGCTAACTCAATGACTCGCTCCTCCGGAAAAACATGATCCAAACCTTGCCCAGATTGCAATAAACTAGGGATCCCCGAAGTATGGGTCAATAGATGATGGACGGTGACCTTCTTCCAATTTTTACTGGCATAAGGTCCGAGGTATTCGTTAATAGCTGTATTTAAATTCACTTTACCCGCTTCAACTAAATGCAAAATTGCTGCTGCGGTAAATTGTTTGGAAAGAGAGCCAATATTGAATACTGTTTCTAAGGTATTGGGTATTCCTTTTTGATAGTCTGAGCAACCATAAGCTGCCTGAAAGGTCGTTTGTCCGGCTTGCTGAACCAAGACCGTACCAGATAAACGGTCGTGTTGTGCATAGGCGTCTAAATAAGCTTTGATAGCTTCAGTGGCTTGTGCATTCAGACCTACATTGATTAAAAAAAAGACTAGTAATAATTGTAATTTTTGCATCTTTTTAACTTTGGATTTGACACAAAAGAAGTCTATTGGACTAAGCATTAAAATTCTTTTCCAGCAACGGCCTAAAATAATTTCTCAACAACCAAATCCAGCGAAAATGGTCGTTGAGCAATAAAAAATGGTCGTTGACCAAAGTGCATTTCAGGTTTGGGATAAATCCTTTACTTTAGAAGATGCGCTGGTTAATTTTACAGATAGGATTGTGGGTTGTGGGATATTTTGTGATCAATTTAAGCCCTTGGACCATGGGAGTCTTTACAGCTGGTGCTGCAGGCTACTGGTTGGCGTCTCTGTATGGTACATTGTTTAATTTGTTTATTTTTTACCTCCATTCGGATTATCTTTTACCAAAATTATTAAAGCATAAACGCTGGCCTGAATATTTATTTTTGACCCTTGGTCTTTTATTGATTAGTTCTGTTGCAGAGAGTGGCCTCGATCATATTTTTTTACGCTATTATCCACTCCAGTATCCGATTGGCTTTTCAGAATTACTAGAGAACAACCTCGCCATACATGGGCTATTTTTTCTTTTCTTTTCTTTTCTCTTTAGGTTCAGTCAGGATTGGTTTATCCACGAAAGGCAGCAACAGATTTTGAAGGCAGAGAAGTTGAGTGCAGAGCTTTCCTATTTGAAAGCTCAAATCAATCCTCACTTTTTATTTAACACCCTAAATAATCTATTTGCTAGTGCCCACCAAAGTCAAGATGATAAGACTGCAAATGGCATTGCCAAACTGGCCCATATGATGCGGTATATGCTAGAAGAATCAGAAGAAGAGCGAGTCCCTTTAGCTAACGAAATTCAACATTTGAAACATTATATGGACCTCCAAAACTTAAGATTTTCAGCAGAAGATTCTGTGGTAATTGATTTTACGCATTCTGGAAATCTAACAGATTTACAGATTCCTCCTTTGTTACTAATTCCATTTGTAGAAAATGCTTATAAGCATGGGGTTCGTCTAGAAAAAGACTCTTTTATCCAGATTTATTTAGAAGCTAAAAAGGACCAATTATTGTTTAGTGTAAAGAATAGTTGGCATGATCAAAAAGTCCAAGTGATCAACGCTGAAGGAGGTATTGGATTACAGAATGTTCGCAAACGGCTAGAACTTCTTTATCCGGATAGACATCAATTAAAAATCTCTCAGATAAACCATTGTTTTGAGGTCGAATTAAATTTAGAGTTAGACAGCTAATTTTCAAGAATGACTTGTATAATTATAGAAGATGAGCCACTGGCACTTGATATTTTGGAGCGTCACATCCAAAAAGCACCTATGCTACAATTGCAAGGCAGTTTTCGCTCTCCGATTGCTGCCATGACTTTTCTACAGCAGCATACAATTGACTTACTTTTTTTAGATATCAATATGCCCGATCTAAATGGTATTCAGTTGCTAAAGTCATTGACCAAGCGTCCACTGGTTATTTTCACGACTGCCTATTCTCAGTATGCGCTAGAAAGTTACGATTGGAATGCCGTTGATTATTTATTAAAACCAATCGAATTGGAGCGTTTCCTAAAAGCAGTAAACAAAGCTCAACAAGCTTTGAATTCTACAAAAGATCTAGTTATTAGCACGCCTAAACCAGACTCAAAGGTCTTTTTCTTAAAAAGTGGCCCTAAAACCTTTAAAGTGCTGCAAAAAGATATCTTGTACATTGAAGCAGCAGAAAACTACGTTAGTTATGTTTCTAAAGAAAGGAAAATATTGGTTTTAGATCGCCTAAGTAAACTAGAAGTCAGCCTACCTAATAGCCATTTCATACGGATTCATAAATCTTATATTGTAGCGCTGGAGCACATAGATATTATGGAAAGATCTGCCCTAACCATAAATGACAAACGTCTTCCTATCGGAAGGGCTTACCGAAAGGCATTATTTGATCAAATTGATAAGCGGATTAAGTAAACCTATATATTCTAAAGCCTTAGAAGCTAATTGAATTTAGCTTCTAAGAGCGATAATCAATTTTTCGGCTTTTTTATCCAACTTTTTCTGTGCCTTTTTAATGCTTTTATTCAAAGATTTATCAGCATTTGTCACCATGTCTTTGGTTGTTGACAGGGTATTCTTGTACCAATTTTTCCAGGTTTTCAGAATATCGATTTCTTCAGATGCTAATGCTCCCGAATCAACAGCTGCTTTACTTAAAGCAAACTCTGTTTCTAAACGTTGGTTAGCAGATTCTACAATCAAGTCCACCATAGATTTAGCCGTATTATGGTCTGCATTAACTAAAGTCAATGCACTAACTAATGCAGCGGTACCTACATTACGCAAAGTAGCGGCAGATACTTTATCTATCTGATCATTATCCGTATGATAAAATTGGTCAGTAAAATGCCACAACAACAAGCCAGGAAGATCTGCGTCCAAAAAGGGCGTATGATCGCTACCGCCTTCAAAAGGGTTGGTTTTTACGACCCAATTTGCATGTTTCCCTTGAGCTTCGAAGGTCTGGATGATAAAATCATTGAGGTAATGCGGTGTCATATCAGATTTATTTAAGGGCCTACCACCCCATTCTGAGTGTTGATCGTTGCCACGTGTCCAGATAGCACTGGGGTCAGGCATTTTTTCAATTAAAAAAGTTCCACCAGTCAAATCTGTATTCTCACCAACCATATCTAAACTTATACCCCAATTCACCTCGGCATTTCGCTTCTCTTTTTCTTGAATATAACGCCTGGTAGAAATGATCTCATCACCCCAGAGAAAGACCATACTACGTTTGGCATCGATTTTCTTTTCCTGTATTAATTTTGCCGTGACCGCAGCCATTTCAAGCTGCGCACCTACGCCACTTGCATTATCATTGGCACCCGGCTCCTGGACGTGGGCGCTGAAAACTAAACTTTCTTTGGGCAATTCCGAGCCACGGACTTCAGCCACAATGGTTAGCTCTTCCGAAGGGTACAATTTAGTTTCAATGGCAACCTCCACTTCTACAGGCCCTGAAGCTAGTGCTTTTTTCAAGGTTTCTCTAGCGGCATAGGATAAGGCAATTCCCCATGCCGGAACTTCCTTATTGTAACGGAGGCCTCTAAACTGAATAGAAGTTGTATTTTTTTGGGGTTGTAAATAATCTGGGTTGTTATAAGTAAGCATACCTAAGGCGCCTCCTTTAACGATGGCTTCGTTGTATAACTGGTAGGTATTGCGCTCCGCAAAAACGATTTTATTTTCAACGGATAGGTCTTTTAGCGCATCTAAAGACTCCACAAAAACAACTTCTGCCTTGACGCCTTCTTTGGGCGTAGAGGCAGAATTTTGATAAATCATATTGCGATTGGACTTAAATTGGAGCAAAGGTTCCTTGGCGCCTACAATGGCCAAATGTGCATCTACAGGCTCCCAAGTAGGCCTTTCCATGGGTCGGGTTTCAACGCGGTAAATTAACCGATCTTCGGCTTTAGCATTTTCTTCTAAAATATAGCCTGCTGCTTTTAGTTGATCTTCTATTCGCTGGATACTGTTATTAAACCCTGTATTTCCAGCTACGCGCCAAAACTGGGCTACGTAAGCCGTCGTTTCATAAGCTAAGTCGCCCGAAAAATCAGGACGGATCAAATCAAAATAGGCTTGAGTTGTAGTTGATATTTGAGCATGAGTGAAAGAAGTAGCAAAAACTAAGGCAATTAAAGTGTAAAAGGTCTTCATGAAAAGTATTTTTAAACGAATTGCTGTGAAGATACAAATTGTTAAAGAAGCTATCGAACCAGCGTCACCGATCCTGAAAACTGACGGGTTATACCATCATTCATGGTGACATTCAACACATATACAAAAACACCTGGCCTGAGGGGCTCGCCATTCATTTGGCCATCCCAAGCTGGACCTTCATAAACCTTTGCTCCCCAGCGATCGTAGATGATAAAGTCAGCACTTTCAATCCATCCATTTTCACTAAACACGGAAAATCGGTCGTTGACGCCATCGCCATCAGGAGAAAAAGCACTTGGTATAAAAATGGGGAAATATTCCAATTGAATGAGGACCAAACTATCACAACCTAAATCAGAATCAAGGGTAATTAAATGATCCCCTTCTCTTCTAAACCGGAAACGATCTATATGATAAGTCTCTCCTTCAAAAATCTGTACTTGGACCGTATCGGCAAGCGCTCCTAGTACTTTCAAGTTTAAAGAGACGATGCTGTCACAGTTCTCTACCGATTTCAGGGTATCTAAGTAGGTGCCGGGCTCATTGAGTAATCGGTCTCCGAATGGTAAGAAGTCTTCTTGACAGATGGTTACATTGGCAGTCTGCGTAATGAATGGTTCTTGGTATTGATATGTAGTAGACAGCCGACAGGATTCACCATCTTCGATGCGTACTTGGTAATCTCCATCTCCATAAATTTGACTCAAAAGCGCCGATGTTTCTCCTACTAGGGCAATACCGTCTTTATACCATTGGTAGGTATACTGCTGGTTATCTCCAACCTCTAAGGTAAAATCATTGGCACAAGGATGATTGATACTCCTGATTTTTAATTCAAAAACCCTAAAGTCTGCTAGCAAAAGATTATCAAAAAAGTAATAGGTACTCACTGGGTTATTCACAGGAGGACAATCTGGGCCAATAGCGATGGCATAAATATCTTCTTGGGGCTCGACTTCTAATAAAACTTTCTCCCAGCTACTAAAGGAACCAGAAACTAACTTAGAAGCTAAGCGGACCCAATTGGGGCCATTCGTCGGGCATCCCAAGTCTTCGTTTCTTTCTCCAAATGGTAGGTTGGCACAATCGGTAGTTCCAAAAAAAGTAATATTAATGGGTGGGGATTGGGTCCTACTTACGAATCCCAGGTCAAACTCAAAGCGGTAAATGTTTCCAGCTTTTAGCGGGCTCAATAAACAGGCTCCAGCATATTCTTTCCAATTTAAATCCGGTGCATTATTACCTCGGATCCTGCC
Source organism: uncultured Saprospirales bacterium (assembly GCA_964021975.1). Classification (GTDB taxonomy): domain Bacteria; phylum Bacteroidota; class Bacteroidia; order Chitinophagales; family Saprospiraceae; genus DATFKA01. The sequence continues at coordinate 7,698 of CAXIDD010000140.1, forward strand.
ATCTCTAAAGCCCATAATCCCATCTCCGTCTGGAAAAGGTCTAGGCGGAGGAAATTCATCCCAACCACCCCAGCCACAATTGTGAATCAAATCCGTAGTTGGGTCCGAAGCTTGAATCCAGGCTTCCGCGCAATTTAATTGACTCCTATTATCCGGGCAGCACTTCAGGTCTTCAAAAGAAGGATTTGGGATCAAAGAGACGGGCTCTAAGATTTCACAAGCACATTCTGGATCATTGAGATCAATTAAGCCATCTTGATCATCATCTAACGCATTATCACAAATCTCAAACATAACCTTATTCGTCGTCGGGGCCTCAATGATCCATGTTTGATCACTTAGTAATAACAGGAGCCAGCTTAGGATAGAAAGTGGGGTTGCCATATATTCAATTGAGTAAGGTTAAGCTATTGACCAGACAGTTTTCCAATTGGTCTGTTCTCACTTCCTTGAGAAATTTTTACATTTAGGTCGCCTAATTCCCTTCTAGCTTGTTCTACTATTTCCATAATTTCTTTTGCTTTTTCGGGGTGGTATTCAATCACATTGTATTGCTCGCCTGGGTCTCGCATCATATTGTATAATTCAGGTGCTTCGATGCTTGTCTGGACTCGTGGGCCTCCTACCCCATCGTTACCTGGCTTGGTATTATAGGATGCATAAGTATGTGGGAGCACCAATTTCCAGTTGCCTTTACGGACACCATTGAGGTTGTTTTTATTGTGGTAATAAAGGATGGTTTCCCTTGGAGTAGTAGAGAAGTCTCCTTTTAATAAAGCAGTAACATCTACTCCGTCGATTTTTCTTTCTGACAATTCTCCATCAATAATGCTAGCAAAGGTGGGTAATAGATCAATCGCGCAAGCCAATTTATTACAAACCGTTCCAGTTGGGGTTTTTCCTGGCCATTTTACAATAAATGGGACCCGTTGTCCACCTTCCCAACTCGTCGTTTTACCTTCACGAAGACCGCCTGCTGATCCACCATGGTTGCCATAATTTAGCCATGGTCCATTATCAGTGGTGAAGATTACGATGGTATTTTCTGCAATGTTATTAGCTGCCAGTGCTTTATTGATTTCACCTACCGACCAATCAATTTCCATCATAACATCACCGTAAAGTCCTTGCTCGCTTTTACCTCTAAATTTATCGGATACCCCTAAAGGAATATGGCCCATCGAGTGTGGGACATATAAAAAGAAAGGTTGATCTGCATTACGATTAATAAAGTCTACTGCTTTTTCCGTGAAAAGTGTCGTTAACTTATCCTGATCTTCCATGCTGGTGATGGTCTCAGTCGTTTCATTCCCATTAATCAAGGGTAGTTCTGGGTACCTCAAACTCCATTTATTATCCGGAGTAAGTTTTCCATCAACATTACTACGTGGCCACATATCATTAGAGTAGGGTACCCCAGTATATTCGTCAAAGCCATGTTGTAAGGGTAAAAACTCCTTTTGCCAACCTAAATGCCATTTACCAAAACAAGCCGTTGCGTAGCCTTTGTCCTTAAACATTTCAGCCATGGTCCATTCTTCTGAACTGATCCCGGTAGTATCCCAAGGGAAAAGAGCTCCTGAAAAACCAATCCGATTGGGATAACACCCCGTCAAGAGACCTGCTCTAGAAGCGCTACAAACAGGTTGGGCAGAATAGAAGTTAGTAAAGCGCATACCTTCGGCAGCCATCTGATCTAAATTTGGTGTTTCAAATCCAGTGGCTCCATAAACCCCTACATCTCCATAACCTTCATCGTCAATAAAAACAACTACCACATTGGGACTTTGGGAATTGGAATTGACGTCCGTTTCATCTTCGGAGGGGTTGCAACTAAGGAGAATAATTGTCAAAAGAAATAGGGTCCAAAATGGTTTCATAAATAGTTGATTTCAAAGAATGGAAACAGTTCCATCCTTGTGATGGAATGAAAATAAGGATTGTTCTTTAAAAACTTATCTCAGAATTAAATAAAGATGGATTCAACCACTTTCAAAAGGAATATTAGCGGCGGTTCAACTCAAATAAACAAGTTTCCAAGACCGCCCCGCCAAACTTCCCCTCCCTTTTACTGGAGTAGCGATCTACCAACTTAAAACCAGCTTTTTCTAAGACACGCACAGAGCCTTTATTTTTAGTCAGACAACCTGAGCAGACTTTTTCTAGTCTGGGTAAGTATTCAAAAACCCAATCCAAAATACGTTCTACGGCCTCGGTGGTGTAACCTTTCCCCCAATACGTTTGGGATAGTGCATAATCTAAATGGCCACTTTTAGGGCTATCTTGTCCAAAGCTAACGGTCCCAATAATAGGTCCATTCCTAGTTTCTTTTATGCCCCATACTACCCTAAATTGACTAGGAGTCCAATTTTCTTTAGCAATGATATAATTCAAAAAAGCTAGACTAGCTTCCACACTTTCATGTGGGGACCAGGAGGTATATTGTGCTACTTCTGGGTCACTTGCGTAGGCATACATAGCGGCTGCATCATTCAATTGAAGTGGACTTAAGAACAGCCTTTGGGTTTGTATCGTATGCATTAGCGTTTTTTAAATTGTTCTAATTTAAAATCATCTAAATAGAGTAATTGTCCGTATGGGTTGGT
>CAXIDD010000141.1:0-10279 GCA_964021975.1 uncultured Saprospirales bacterium
ACACTTTCAATAGACTTCGCAATCTTGGCTAAATAAGGCAAGGCAAATGTCTGATATTGTTCGGGTGTAAGAATCCCCGCCCAGGAGTCAAATACTTGAACTAAATGAACCCCAGCATCAACCTTATTCTTCAAGTAAGCAATTGTTGTATCTGTGATTTTATCTAACAATTGATGTGCCAATTCCGGGTGCTTGTACAGCATTTTTTTAGCCTTAGAAAAAGTCTTACTTCCTTGCCCTTCAATCATATAACAAAAGATGGTCCAAGGAGCCCCAGCAAAACCAATTAGCGGTACACGTCCATCTAATTCTTGATTGGTTATCTTAACAGCTTCGTAAACATATTCCAAATTAGCCGCAGCTTCTGGTCCTTTTATTAATCGGTCAACATCTTGCTGATTCTTGATTACTTCTGGAAAATAAGGCCCCTTTTTCTCTACCATCTCATAGGTTAAACCCATCACCTCAGGAATGACCAAAATGTCAGAAAAAATAATTGCCGCATCTACCCCTAATTCGTCAACCGGCTGAATAGTTACTTCTGCCGCTAATGACGGGGTCTCTACTAACTCTTTGAAACCGCTCAGACTATTTCGAATTGCTCGGTACTGAGGCAGAATACGTCCTGCTTGTCGCATTAACCATACAGGTGGTCTTTCTACTTTTTCGCCAAGGGCCGTACGTATCAGTAAATCGTTTTTTAAATCCATGGCGCAATAATAATTAGTTCTAGGTTTTCTTTTGCGTTGTATTTCTTTTTTTTACTAAAACATAACAAGAAATTTATAACTGAGTAAAATATTACTATAGAAATATCAATCTTTACTGGTTTTATCCTGCAAAGCAGCTTTTGCAGCTTATTTATTGCTTAAAATTTTTAAATTTGACTGCTTAAATTTAGAGCCTGTTTCAAACGCATTGCTGGCTAAAATTTTAAGCCTTTTGCCTTCTGTTCTTATATAGGGTAACCTAATTTGGATTTTTCTCGTAAAAGTTCGGAAGGGAATACAGAAAGAACGAAAATAAAATTCGATAAAGAGTAAACAAATAAAGTTACATGCTTAAGAACCTCCCGCTACACGTCAAGATCATCATCGGTTTAATTCTAGGTATCATCTATTCTCTCCTTTCCAGCTACATGGGATGGAATGAATTCACCATTAATTGGATTGATCCTTTTGGAACTATTTTTATTCGACTCCTGAAGTTTATTGCTGTCCCATTGGTATTGTTCTCCATCATTGCAGGGATCTCCAGTCTTACGGATCTTACCAAATTAGGGCGGATGGCAACCAAGACTTTATTAGCTTACCTAACCACCACAGTCCTGGCCGTGGGTGTCGGGCTACTTTTAGTAAATGTTCTGGTTCCTGGAGAATATATTGCAGAGGATCAGCGTGCGAAAAACCGCATCCAATACGAACTTTGGGTACAAAACACGCCTGGTGTTGAGATTTTAGATGGTAAAAACTTCTTAACGGATCCTGCTTATGCAGATTTAGTTGCAGATGTAGATTTACCTGAGACCAATTCTGCAGATGTAGCAGCTAAGATGGAAGCAGCTAAAGATCTTAAAGGTGGAACCCCATTACAATTTTTAGTTGACTTTGTGCCGGATAATATTTTTGCCGCTCTGTCTGACGGTGGCAAGATGTTACAAGTCATTTTCTTTGGTGTCTTTTTTGGCATCATCTTAATTATGATACCACGAGATCAGGGTAAACCGGTCACTGATGTAATAAATAGTATAAATGAGGTTTTCTTGAAAATGGTGGAAGTCGTCATGGATGCTGCCCCATTCTTTGTTTTTGCCCTAATGGCAGGCGTCATTGCAAAAATGGCGAATACCCCAGCGGAAGTCATTGAGATTTTTAAAGGCCTCGCGAGTTACTCCGTTGTTTTGACGATTGGTTTAATGCTCATGGTCTTTGTTATTTATCCTTTAATTGTACGTCTGGTGGTCAAAGAATTAAAGTATAAAGAATTTTTCCGTAGAATCAGTCCAGCACAGTTTCTAGCATTTTCGACCAGTTCTTCGGCAGCTACTTTACCGGTAACTATGGAGTGTGTACGAGACAATATTGGTGTCTCAAAAAATGTCACCAACTTTGTACTTCCAATCGGTGCGACTGTCAACATGGATGGTACCAGTCTATACCAAGCCGTAGCTGTTCTTTTCATGGCACAAATGCATATGGTAGACCTTTCCTTTGCACAGCAATTAACTATTGTCCTGACGGCAACCTTGGCTTCTATTGGTTCGGCAGCAGTACCTAGTGCAGGTCTTGTGATGATGGTTGTCGTTTTACAATCTGTGGGGTTAAATCCGGCTTGGATTGCGATCATTTTCCCCGTAGACCGAATATTAGACATGATGCGTACTGTTGTTAATGTGACGGGTGATGCCACTGTTTCAACAATTATCGCTAAATCTGAGGGCGAATTAAATGTCAATACAGATTATTAGAAAACAAAAATAAATCCCAACGCATATGGAGACCTTAGGCATTGGTTCCAGAGTAAAACATCCAGCTTTTGATAAAGGCGTAGTGATTAGATTGCATAAAGAAGCCTATGAGGTTTGTTTTTTCCTTTATGGTATTAAAATGGTAGGTAGACATTACCAGGAATGGGAAATCATTGATGCAATACCAGCAGAAGAAACGATCAGCTTTAATGATTTAGAAAAATCAATGATCAAGGTTTTGCGTCAGTTTAATGGCATCAATGAAAATATAGATTTGGGCCATAAATGGGTTAATGGTAAATTGATCCTTGAACCTGGTGAAGAAGGCTTAAAAGCCAAAGAAATGCCCATCGATACTTTTTTCCATAAAATTGTCATGGTCAGAGACCGCTTACGAGTCATGGAACAACGAATTAATTCCAGTAACAACCTTAGTGATGAGGAAAAAGTCAATTTACAGCAATATTTGACTAGAATTTACGGTAGTTTGACTTCTTTTAATGTTTTATTTAAGCATAAAGAAGATTCTTTTGTTGGAGATAAGAAGTGACAAAAAAGTAAATCCTTTTTGTCACTTTGAAATTCAAACGATTATATTTTTACCTAGTAAAAACAAAATGAACAAACACTATATTTCTTTACTCTTAGTATTCGCTTTGATTTTTTCTTGCTCTGCCTGTTTGGTAGTAGACAATCCCTACTCTGGACTTCCACCTGGTCCTTGGAGAGCTATTTTAAAGGTTGAATTAAATCCAATTATTCCTAACCCTAAAGGTGAACCACTGCCTGAAAAGGTTGATTTGCAGCTAGAAGAAATTGCCGCAGGAGAACTGCCTTTTAATTTTGAAGTTAAATATGTCAATGAAGATAGCTTTTACATCGAAATTATTAATGATGAGGAGCGTATAATAGTAGATGATATTACCATTGGACGGGATATTCGGACGGCCAAAGATACAATCGAGATTAATTTCCCAATTTTTGATTCTTACATCAAGGGCATTTTTGTTGAAAACGTTATACAGGGAGATTGGATCGTTCGGAATCGGGAAAATTATAGCATCCCTTTTGTTGCCTATCACGGTCGAAACCACCGCTTTACTAATTTAAGAAAAACACCCGTCATGGATGTCAGTGGTAGATGGGAAGTAACCTTCGGCTTGGGTGAAGACCAGGAGCCTTACAAAGCAATCGGTGACTTCGTGCAAGAGGGGAATCACCTCGCAGGCACTTTTATGACTGAAACTGGTGATTATCGATATTTGGAAGGTACAATTCAGGAAAATCGGCTTTATTTATCGGTTTTTGATGGCTCGCATGCTTATTTGGAGCCAAGATTATGCCGGACTCTACCATGACTGGCTTTTTCCGTTCGGGCAATCATTACCGTACCTTGTGGGAAGCCAAACGCAATCCTGATTTTCAACTAGAAAGACCTGAGAACCTTACCAAAATGCTCGATCCTACGGAGCGATTTAATTTTTCTTTTGAGAATACGGCTGGCGAGAAAATTTCTCTTTCGGATGAACGCTATCAGGACAAGGTCAAAATCGTTCAAATCTTAGGGACTTGGTGTCCTAATTGTCGGGATGAAACAGACTTTCTAGTAGATTACCTTCAAAGAAATCCAAACCCAAACCTAGAAGTCATTGCTTTAGCTTTCGAAAGGCATAAAGATCCTAGTAAAGCCATGGATGCAATTAGGCGTTATAAAGAGAAATATGAAATGGACTACGAAATACTATTGGCAGCCGCTACGGATAGTAAATCCGAAGCAAGTGAGATTTTACCCATGCTGAATAAGATTATTAGTTTTCCAACTATGATTTTTTTAGACCAAGACAATCAAGTCAAGCGGATTCATACTGGTTTTAATGGACCAGCAACTAGTGAATATCAAAATTTTAAAAGCGATTTTGAAAGCTTCGTACAAGAATTACTGGAAGCCCCAATAGAATAAAGAAGGGTGAAAAAATAATACAATCCCTATTCGAGTTAAAATAGATACGATCCAAAAACTAACAATTACATGAAATCCATATCCATCGCACTAGCTTATTGCATTGATAACCTGCCAATTGCGGAAGGGATTGAGAAAGCACTGACTGCAACGAACTATTCTTTTGTGCACCACTATTGTAGTAAAAATTCAGCTCAAGGCCAAATACTGCTCGCTGATCAACTACAAAAACACGAAGGACCAATCATTCTATTAATTAGTGACAACTTTTTAAAGTCGCTCAACTGTATGAATCGGGCCCTAAAGTTGATTCAAACAAAGGCAAAACATATCATACCTGTGGTGGTGGATGGTCGTAAAATGGATGAGTCGACCGGACAATTTATGAACGTTCCAACTAAATTCGAAAAAATTGGGGACATCATTCCTTACATTAATTATTGGCAAAACCAGTATCTAGATTTACGCAGCCAACGCAAAAGTATTGAATCAGAAGTCAACTTTAATAAAGATGCTTTTGGAGAGCACCTCCGAACTTTACGCCAAGTCTCTAGTGAAGCTAGCGAGTTTTTAAGAGTCTTACGCAACATGGTACATTACAGTTATGCAGATTTCTCTGATGACCATTTTGAGGCATTGTTTAGGCACCTGGAACAAGAAGAAGATTGGGAAGCTTTCAAAGCCAAAGTTCCTGTTTTAGATACCAACTATGCAAAGTATAAACCCCAGCCTTCTGATGAAGCACCTACAGAAAAAGATACCGAAATCGAATCCGACACGGAGGAAGAATTACCAGATCTAAGTGATATTCCTGGAATTAACTTATTGGAAGGGGGCAAAAATATTGCTAAAATCATTCAAAATAGAAATGAACCTGAAATAGATCCAGTAGCCTTACCCAACGAGGAAGAAGATCTTGAGGAAGAAGAACATTTAGATGCTGAAAAAACAGTAGATGAACCCCTTTCTCCTCCTTCCTCTGAAGTAGTACCTCCCGAGGTAGAAGTCCCCGAAGAAGACGAGGAAGAAGACGAAGAGGATTTCTTAAGTGAATTGTTGGGCGAAGAAGAAATAGGAGGTCCTGCCAGTTCTAAGGATAATATAGAAGAAGAACATGCTGTGGACGAAGATCCCTCTCCGGAAGACCTCAATAAAGAAGCGGCCGCAGAACCTATCCTTTCTTTAAACTCAGATGAGGATGATGCTCCAGATGAAGAGCCCTTCGAGGATGAAGAAACCAATGAGTCCAAAACACCACTTGATTTATCTGAGCTTTTTGATCAACAAAAAGAAGATTTTGACTTATTGAATGAGCCTAATCTTGAAGAAAGTGAAACAACGGAAGAAAAAATCGAAGATGAGCTTTTAGAAATCGAAACCAATGCCGCCGAGTTAATCGACCAGGCTTTTGCCATGGCCAGCTCAGGTCAAATAGAAGATGGCGTTACTTTAATGCGAGAGGCGACCAATCAATTTCCTGAGGATGGGGCTTTACGCTATCATTTCGCGCTTATGCTTGCTCAAAGCACCTCTGATTTTAGTTCTGCTATTCAACAATTAGAAATTTTGTTTGACCAGGATTCTGAGCACATCGAAGGCAATTTCTTAATGGGAGAATTAGCCGAAATTCAAGAAAGTTATTCGAGAGCTACTAAGTATTATAAAAAAGTAACCAAGGTAGATCCTAGTTTTCAAAATGTATACACACGTATGGGAATTGTTGAAATGCAAAAAGACAAAAATGATCCTAAAAAAGCCTTGAAATACTTTAAAAAGGCTTTGAAAATCAATCCTACCCACGTCGATGCCAACTATCAGTACGCCTTGTTGCTTAACGAAGTAAAAGGAAAGCCTAAAAAAGCGATCAAATATTTACAAAAGACGGTAGACTTGCACCCTCAACATCCTTTTGCCAACTACGATTTAGCCCTGCTCCATTACCAAATGGACAATTTGATTGATGCCCGGTATTTCTATCAAAAGGCCATTGCCATTAATCCTGAACTAAAAACAAAAGAGAACGACCTAGCATTTGGTAATCTATCCGACGGAGGTCAACGTCATAAAGCTAAAAAGGCCTTTTCTACATCTCCTGAAAATCCGGAGCAAACAGAAACTATCAAGCTAGAAGAAAAGGACAGCCCTACTCCACCTATTGAGGAAGAATCTGAAGCCTTAGCTGCTTTAAAAGCCAACATCAAAAAATTAGAAGCCTTACTTGCTGAAAAAGTGGAGCAAGAAAAGTATCCTAATCCAAATGGACAAACAGTACTCATTACTGGGTCTACTTCCGGCATAGGGCGAGCCACTGCCTTTAAATTTGCGGCTGAAGGTTACCGCTTGATTTTGAATGGTCGTAGAATAGATCGTTTAGAGGCATTAAAAGCCGAATTTGAGGAACGCTATCGTTCGGAGGTACTACTCCTACCGTTTGATGTAAGCGATTTGAGAGCTGTACGGGCTGCGATTGACAACCTCCCAATTGGATGGCAGGATATTGATATTTTGATAAATAATGCAGGAAAAGCCAAAGGTTTTGCGCCTATCCACGAGGGACAGGTAGAGCATTGGGAGGAAATGATTGAGGTGAACGTCAAAGGTCTACTCTATTTGACCAGAACCGTCTCTCCAAATATGGTTAGTCGAGGTGCGGGCCACATTATCAATGTTTGTTCTACCGCTGGTAAGGAAGTATATCCAAATGGTAATGTATACTGCGCCACCAAATTTGCCGTAGATGCGCTTACCAAAGCGATCCGTTTGGATTTGTATAAATACGATATCAAAGTCAGTCAGGTCAGTCCTGCCCACGTAGAAGAAACGGAGTTTGCGCTGGTAAGATTTGATGGAGATGCTCAACGTGCTAAGATTTACGAAGATTTCAATCCACTGACTAGTCCAGATGTGGCAGAGTCTATTTATTTCATTGTCAATCAGCCTAAAAATGTCAATATCCAAGATATTCTATTGATGGGAACCCAGCAGGCCGGTAGTACTTTTATCAATCGGAGTGGTCGGGATGAAGAGGAATAAATCGATCAAGAATATGACTTTTAAAGCGTCCTGGAGGGCTTACCAAAAAGCATTGTATTTTGATAATCAGGGTGACTGGCAAAAAGCGCATGATTTAATTGATCATTTAAAAGATCCTAAATCTGCACATGTCCACGCTTATTTACATCGTAAAGAAGGTGATGATTGGAACGCTCGATACTGGTATAATCGGGCTGGACAAGCTTTTTTTGAAGGGACTTTGGAAGAGGAGTGGTTGTATTTGTGGGGTTTGTATGGAGACCGTTCTAAGTAAAAATCACTTGTTTTCTACCTGCTTTTGCTTTTAGTGTAATCTTATTTCTTTCTTGATTTAAAAAGGAAAATTCATAGTTAGCCGCATTCTTATAATCTGTAGTGAGAATAGTTTTTGGCACGAGCGCACGACGAGCCACTTTGGTATCTAGGCTCAAACGCTTAATCTCTTGAGTCATCTGTAGTTCAAATTCACTTAAATGGGCCTTGATAGGTCTAGGTAAGGTTTGCAAACTGACTTTAGTGTATAGTTGACTAAAGCTAGATCCTATTGGTAGAACAAAGACAGGAGCAGATAGGAAAAAAGATGTTTTGGTAAAATTTCGTCTGTTCATGAGTTGTATGTTTAAAATATTAAAGATTCGATTGCTTTAATCCCTTACAAAGATAAGTTTTTTTATAAGATTTCAGTTTTTCATTGCTTCTTTTTAAGGAATTGCCTACATTTATAGCAAGCTGAGTTGTTATCCTAAAAATAATTGGATAATCATTTGAGTCTTAAAACATTTACTTATCGATGCAGTTTTGATATTGTGTGAATGTATAACTATATTTCTCACCTAAAACATCAAATTTATGGGAGATCCTAATTTTAGGATAAATCAGTTTTGTTGTCTTCAACTTTCCTCAACGGAGCTGGGCCATATGCCATGGACGATAATTAGCAATCGCCCAATATTCGGCATTTATCCACCTCTATCCCAAATGAGTATCAAATAGTTATTTAACCAAAACTTTAGAATCATCTAAAGGACACTATTCAATATAATTATTTAAACAGAAGGGATTATACTCCGTCTTCGGAGCGTTCTCTTTTCACCTAAAACATTTAATTTATGGGAGAAGCTTTTCTAGGACAAATCAGCTTTGTTGGATTTAACTTTGCACCACGCGGCTGGGCCTTCTGCCAGGGGCAATTATTATCAATCGCTCAAAATACAGCCCTATTTTCGCTGTTAGGCACTGCTTTTGGTGGCGATGGTCGTACTACTTTCGGCTTGCCAGGTTTACGAGGTAGAGCACCTATTTCTCCGGGATCAGGACCTGGATTAAGTACCTACCGATGGGGACAAAGAGGTGGTGTAGAAACCGTAACTTTGAACACGAACCAAATACCTAGTCACAATCACTTCGTGCAATTAGGGCAGACGGGAAATACTCCGGCTGGTAATGGTGCTTATTTAGGGAATATTACCGGCGCAGATACCATTTATAATGCTTCCCCCCAAGCTGGGCAGACGCTAAACCAGGCAGCAATCACCAATGCGGGAGGAAGCCAAGACCACGAAAATAGAATGCCCTTCTTGGCCATCTATTCATGTATCGCATTGGTCGGTATTTATCCTTCTCGGTCCTAGTCGACTGTTTAAAACAATTATTTAACCAAAATTTCAGAATCATTTAACGATGTATTCTTTATTTAGAAAGGATTATACACTGTCTACGGAGCGTTCTCTTTTCATCTAAAACATTTTACTTATGGGAAATCCATTTATTGGCCAAATTAATATTGTAGGCTTCAATTTTGCACCACGCGGCTGGGCCTTATGCGAGGGACAACTGCTCCCTATTAATCAATGGCAAGCTCTTTTTTCTTTGCTGGGCACTACTTTTGGTGGTGATGGTCGAACTTCTTTTGGCTTGCCAGATTTACGAGGTAGAGCACCTATTTCTCCGGGATCAGGACCTGGATTAAGTACCTACCGATGGGGACAAAGAGGTGGTGTAGAAACCGTAACTTTGAACACGAACCAAATACCTAGTCACAATCACTTCGTGCAATTAGGGCAGACGGGAAATACTCCGGCTGGTAATGGTGCTTATTTAGGGAATATTACCGGCGCAGATACCATTTATAATGCTTCCCCCCAAGCTGGGCAGACGCTAAACCAGGCAGCAATCACCAATGCGGGAGGTAGTGGAAGTCATGAAAATAGAATGCCTTTCTTAGCAGTCTATTATTGTATATCGACATCCGGCCGCTTTCCTTCTCGCAATTAAGAATTTATTAGAAGCATTTTGGATATCCAAAATGCTTCTAAATTATTGTATTAGGAATGGACAAAAAAGCATCTAATTTTAGCCATTCCTTACCCTTCTTTATTTTAAGACTTAACATTTAATAGAGGCCAAATACTCTATTTTCTATTACACCTCAAATAGAACACTCAAAATTCAAGTATGCAGATTATAGTGAAAAGTACTCCAGACGAAATCAAAAGAGCCAGACTTTGGTGGAAAAATCTGGAAATGCAATGGAAAATGGCTTATAATGAAGCGGCCTATGGAAAAGGACCAACTTTGGAGCCACCCTCTGATGATCATCTCATGCTACTGCTCATCGGGATAGATACCCTGCGTTTTGCGGGTCCATTTGCTGCGCACCCCAATATTACTAAGCCCTTAACCAATTTATCGGGCCTGGTTCCACTTTATAATTTGACTTATCTATCGATTACCAACATGCACATAACCGACATTATGGTATTGCGGCATTTCGGTAAATTGAAACACCTATTTGTTCAAGACAATCGACTGAAATCACT
>CAXIDD010000142.1:0-10269 GCA_964021975.1 uncultured Saprospirales bacterium
ACCTTATAAGATACTATTTGGACATTCTTTAGGGGGCTTATTAGCTACCCATGCTTATATGAAAGAAAATACGCTATTTAAGTCCTTCATCGCTGTTGATCCAAGCTTTGGGTCTTGGGATGCCCCTACGATGGACAAAAAGTTAGAAGCTGTCAGCGAACAATCCTTCGAGCGGTATATTTACATGGCAACAGCCAATTGGGGCAAGCGAAATTTTAAGAACAGGAATCGGCACGTGAGATTATTTGAGGCTATGAACAGTAAATCTCCGGATACATTTAGGGCAAAATTAGAATATTTCGAAAATGAAAACCATGGCTCCGTTCCTGCCATTGCTTTTTACAATGGTATTTCTGCCATCTTTGCAGGCTATGGTATTTCCTATCGGGACATAGAGGATAAAACCCAACTAGAGGATCATTTCAAAGCTATCTCACAGCGCCTCTCTTGGAATTTTAGTCCACCAGAAGCATTGGTTAATCGGGTGGCTTATAGTATGCTGAGACGAGACAAAGAAAGAGCCTTAGCGTTTTTTCTTTTAAACACCCAGAATTACCCAAAGTCCTATAATGCTTTTGATAGTCTCGGCGAAGCTTATGAAGCTTTAGAGGATAAAGAAAAAGCGATTGAAAGCTATCAACAATCATTAGTACTTAACCCTAAGAATGAGAATGCGCGAGATAGAATAGCATTTTTACAAAAATAGTTTTGACCTATGAATCATAACATCAATTTTAGTGAAGTAAATGCTATTGAAACCCTCTATCCCCTGAAGCAGGCTTGGTTGCAATCACTTCATAATGCTCAAGATGGTATGTGGGAAACCTTTAGAGATCAAGCTGAACATTGGGCCATAAAAGATGGACAAATTTTAGTGGGTTATGCTTGTATCGATAATGATCATCAGCTGATTCAGTTTTACTTGTCTCCATCCTATCATTCCAATGGCGCAGCTATCTTCCAAGATTTTATTCAAACCGCCGCAATAGAAACAGGTATTGTAGGGACCAACAATCCTATTTATTTGTCATTAGCGCTAAATTTTGTTAAAAACATCCGAGTCCATACTTATTTGTTTAGGGACAGTGCACCCGTTTCTATTCCAGAGAAAGAAGGAATTTTGCATCTAGCTCAACTAGCAGATTTAGATAAAATCGTTGAATTTTATGTCCATAGCATTGGAGCACCCAAACCTTGGTTAAATAATTATGTAGGAAATCGAATCCAAGATGGGGAGCTGTTTTATTTTGAGAATCATAATACCATCATAGGTACTTGTGAGGTAAGAAAAAGCCCCACCAATCCAATAGTCGCAGATATTGGCATGGCCATTGCGCCTGAATTTAGAAAACAAGGATATGGGACTTACTTGCTACACCAAGCTAAATTAATCGCTCAAGGTTTAGGTAAAGAACCCATTTGCTCTTGCGAAAAAGAAAACCTTGGTTCTTTTAAGTCTATTTCAAATAGTGGATTCATTAGTTTGTCTCAACTGTTAGAGATTGAGTTTATATAAAGCACTCAGTGAATCTGTGATTTTCATCTAATATCGCCTTCCTTTTAACTTAAAGGTTCGGACCATATTGAAGCCAAAATGAATATCCCCATCCAGCCAGGAGCCATTGGTCTCGCTAATGAATTGCTTTTCAATCATTCCAGCGGCGTTGGTAAAGTGGAGTTGGAAAACATGACTCCCTGTATTGATATCTATTCCGACGGCAATAGGATTTCGAGTACCTTCCCTTTGTTGGTTAGGTAATTGATAATAGTATTCGCTGGTAAGTGCCAGGTTCTTATTGAGTTGATATTTGGCGCTTGCCCCCAGGGCATAGCGGTCATTGGCGTCGGTTCTATTTTCTACTAGATTAAAGTGCACAACCGTTGGCATTAATTGTATAGAAAAATGAGGACTTACCTGACGGGCTATCAATAATTGATGCGTAAATGCCAAACGATTTTGCCACTGCAATGGCCGTTCTGGGTCACTAGCACGTAGACTGGTATAAGCTGCCGTACTAATTGCTGTAAGGGCTAATGGCGAACCTCCATTTTTATGTTGGCGAAGTAGCTGTACTTTTAAATATCCATCAAATGTTTTTCCTAAGGAGCTACGACCCAATCCTAACATAAACCAGCTTTTGGGAGCATAATCCAAACCTAACCGAATAGTAGCTTGATCGATACCAAAAAGCTCATAAGCACCACCGTTTAGACGCCCAAAACGATGACCAATAACCATCTCCATCTCACCTTCTTGCAATACTTCAACAGAATGTCCATTAATCACTCGGGTACCACGAAAAAGATCATCAATTGGGCTAAGTTTGCTCTGTCCTATTAGTTGAGTGCTCAAGCCCAAGGTGAGTAATAAACTCATCAATAGTTTTTCCATGATTTAGTTGTTTAGTGCGCCTTTTTCAATCCATAGGCGTAGTTGTTCAATTTCGCAAGCTGGAATTTTAACCCCGTTGGTAGGCATTACTGACCAACCCGCTTCGTGATTGGTCGTACCAAAAAGAGAGCCATCATTGGCATAAACCTTCAATTGTTCGTAGCCTTGGAGGTTGACATTTCCATCTTGACGATCATTGCGGTGGCAGCGGTAACAATGTGCCGTCAGTAAAGGGACTATGTCAGTTTGATAAGTAGCTGTTGTGACGCTGCTACAGTCCACTTCCTGGACATATTGGTATAAGTCTTCAGAGTTATCGAAGTAGCAGCTCGTCACAACAAAAGCTAGGAAAAGTAGTAAAAGGGTGTTTATTATTTTCATTTCTATGAGGGATTAATTATTCAATGCACCCTGAGTAATCCAAGCCTGGATCTGCTCAATACGACAAGAACTCATTTGACTGCCTGTAGGTGGCATGATCGGATAAAACTCAATAGCTTTTATGGTGCCAATTAGACCTCCGTTGTCTACGTATTGCTTGATGTTATTATAGCCCTCCAAATTAACCATACCATCGGTTCGACTGGTGCTATGGCAACCCACGCAATAGTCTTGGAGTAAAGGATAAATATCTAATTCGAACGAGGTCTTTGTCGGCTCACAGGGTGTACCACAGTCTGTGTTTTCAGCTCCTTGTTCGATCCATAACTTGATCAAATCTCGCTGTTCTTGACTCAGTAGAGGTGCTGGTGGAGGGGGCATTAGGTCATCACTGTTCGGTAGGATATACTCGTATAGCGGACTATTGTTTGGGTTACCAGGAGAGACTTCTTTGCGTATGTTCTCATAATTATCCAAAACGACACCTTCTTCGCGGCTAATGGCATCGTGACAACCACTATAAGCGCATGCCGATACCATGATTGGCATGATCTGATGTTCAAAGGAAATTAGGCCATCGGCGCAAACATTGGTCTCTCCCGGATCCTGAATTGGAGGTTTAACCGGGATGCCTCCAGCGGGAATAACCGGATCGGTGGTACATGCCGTTAACAAGGTTAATAGCAATACAATTAGTGATCCGATGAACTTTTTGTTATTCATGAAATTTAAGTTTTATTGAGCACGTTGCTCGATGTAAGTTCGGAGGTCCTCTACTTGTTGCTTACTCATGCGTTCTTCAGGGTAGTGCGGCATATAAGGCCGATGTCCAGGTAGGGCATAGGTCCCATACGCAATGATTTGATACAATGAGAAATGAGAGTTTTTGGGAATCATACGCTCTAAATGCTGGAAACTATGCACATCATCATCCAATGTATAATGGGATACGCCACCATTTTTATGGCAATGCAAACAACTGAGTTCGTAAAGATCTTTGCCACGCGCCGCATTACCTATTAAGCCTTCATAGCCTAATTCTTTTCGTGGTGGTGCATCATAAAAATGGGCAGGAGATTTAGTTAAATAAAAGTTGCGCAGCCAATTGCGTAGCTCTGAATGTTGTTTTGGATCACGGGCCTGGACATTTAGCCAAGTAATTTGATCCTGAGATAAACCGAGATCCCCTAAGGTAAACTGCAAACTCCAATAATAGGCTAGTACGGCTTCCACTTCCCAGTTCTTCATAGGACGTCCTTGTGAGCATTCAATAGCACATAACTGAATGGACTCCCGAAGGTTTTTATGGGCGATTTCAATTTTTTCGTCACCGTACTTGCGCACGTAGTCATCATTATACCAAGTTTCTCGATTAACTATACCCTTAAATGTTGTTCCTTGTAAAAAGGGAATACCTTTTGCTTTTACATAAGGTAGGCGAGTTTCTGGATTACTAAATCTTAAGTCTGGGTCTTCTTGTTCTAAATTATGACAGCTGGTACAAGCATAGTATTTACTAATGTAGGATGTACGTTTACCATTTGCATTCCTGGTACGACCGTACAAAACCAGTTCTTCTCCAATACGTATTTGTTCGGCAGTAGGCTGCAAATAATGAGTTGGAGCTGGCTCCCCCAACTTCATCTGAATATCCTGTAATGCACTTTCAGTATCTGCGTCTAGCAGGTAAGGTGTAGTGGTTCCTACGACTAATAATACAATTCCTGTACTGACAATCCACATTTTTAGCATGTTGGCGCTTAGCTTTTTTTACCCATACGGATAGAAAGGAACCAAGGGTTGCCTGGAGCCTAAAAAAATTACATACGTCGTTGCATACTCAACTGTAAACCAAAGTAACGCAAACGAAGATAGGCGGGTATTTCGCTAGCTGAAGTGTGTTGATATTGCAGCTGAATGCGACTACTCCAGTTTTTTTGCCATTGCCGTTCTACACTTAATCCCAAGCGCCAATTACCATTCAGCCAACTAGAATCGTCAAATAGTTGGGATTGGTTATAATCACCAATATTAGTAGAAAAATATTCGTAACGAAATTCTTGCTGGATCGGACGGTAAGCTACCCATCCTACTTGTAGACTTGGTATCCATCTACCTTGTGTGCGGAAACGTTGTTCTAACAGGACGGGGCTCTGAATAAATTGTAAACGTCCATAAATTTCCTGAAGTACATCAGTGGGGTTTTCTGGAGTATCGCTGGGGAATAGTTCCAAATTATTTTTGGCTTCGAAGTTGTGAAAGAGGAATTCTGTACCAATTCCCAGTCGTCGTTCTCCAGGTAAGTGAACTTGGAGTTGAGCCCCTGCACCGCCGGCAAAGCCTTTATTGTCTTCGCTAAACAAGGTAAGTGGTTGGAGGTGTAAACCTATATTTAGACCTTCAGGACGGAAGGCTCCAAATGGATCACGCTTTTTCTTGAAAGAGGGCATGGGCAATGGTGTCGGATGAAAAATTGGGGGTTTACTAGCCAGTAGACTGGTAGGAATACTTGGTAAAGTAGCTATAGGATCTAAGAATAAAGCCGCTTTATAGACCGATTCTTTGAATGCTCCTTTTTTTCCAAAAACAGTACGACTACTATCCGTAGTTATCGATCCCATAGTATTTGGAGCAGAGTAGGCCTTTATACTAGTGAATGGCAAGTCATCTTTTCCCAAAAGGGTGGGGGCTTGACCTAATAAATTCTCAAATAGCCCCCGATCCCTATAATTAAAAAACGGTTCTTGACCTCTGTACAGACTATTGAGCCAATAGTTTGGAGCAGGAGAGGAGGTTTCGATTGTGTTTTTTTGGATGGTATAATGGTAAATCGTATCAATTTGGTGGGTGGTACGTTCAATAAATAGTGTATCTGTTTTATGCGTTGATTGTGATCTAAGTAACTTCTCAAGCTCAGTAATGCGTTGGTTTTGTAGAAAGGACCAATAACCAATACTCAAACTGAGCAATAGTAATAACAAAGGCCACCATTTTTTCCATATACCTCCGGTTGGTGCCGAATTATTATTATTTACAGCAGGTAACATTGCCAATCGCTGGCGCATATCTTCTAACTCAGTAGCAGATGGCTCCGAATCTGGCGACTGAGATAGTAATTCCTGCATTTTTTTATCAAAGTAATCATGCTCCATATTACCAGGGTTTTGAATCATACGTTTTGGCAACTAGCTGCTGCATATTGCGGCGTGCCTTGGCCAAATTAGATTTTGAAGTGCCTACTGAAATGTCCAACTGTTGGGCAATTTCGGCATGTGTGTATCCGTCTACCACGTAGAGATTGAATACTGCTCGATACTGAGGACTAAGTTTTTGCAAAAGACGAACAACGTCTTCATAAGCCAGCTGCTCCAAACCTTTATTTTGGGCGTTTAGTGTATGGGTATTGTCTTCTAGAACCTGCAGAGTAGGTTGCTGACGTTCGTACTTACGGTGATGATCGATAGCCGCATTAATCAAGATGCGCCTCAGCCATGGTTTGAATGCTTGTTGAGGATCATATTGATCAATTTTTGTAAAAACCTTCAAGAAAGCATCATTGAGCATCTCTTTAGCTGTTTGCTCCGATTTTGCATACCTACGACAAATACCTAGCCCATAGCTGTAATACAGCCGGTACAATTCCATCTGACTTGTTTCTTCCCGGCGCAGGCATCCTGCAACCAGCCGTTTTTCTTTGTTTGTTACTCCCATGCAGTCGTTTAGACAAACAGTAATCTTAATAAGGTAAAATTATTTCCTAATTGTACTACCCCATATTGGGGTACGATGGAAATGAGCAGTAGGGTTGCCTTTGTTGGTAGATTTATTTTTAGATTATTTTTTTTGATAAGCGGTTAATAGCGTTCTTGATCTTTTTTGAGTTTAGTTAAGCTGTTATTAACCAGTTAAACGAATTTAAGTGTTTCAATATATTTCCAAATTAGAGGTAGATTTAAACTAGTGATAGATCAAGTTTTTTCTTAGAAAACAAATTGAAATGACCTTATTTAGCAAGCAAAATTACCTTTTCCTGTTTTTGATATTGTTGATTAATTCCTGCACAGCTCAGGATGAGCCGGAGGCTCCGATAAACTTTATAGATTTCCTGAACCCTAGCAATACGGTCAATGTATTGGACCCTGCCACAATACCCAATGATCAAATAGCTGGATACATTCGCAACATATTCCAGGATAAAAATGGAAATCTATGGTTTGGTACCAACGGTTATGGGGTAGCACATTATGACGGGGCTAAGGTTTCTTATTTCTCCAATAAGCAAGGATTTGCTGGACAACAAATTACTGGCATAGCAGAAGATCCAAAGGGGAACCTGTGGTTTGCTACCGACCAAGGCATCGTGCAATATGATTGGTCAAGTACAGATGAAGGCGAAAAACAATTCATCAATTATTCGGGGGAATCTTATTTCGAAAACCATCAATTCTGGAGCGTATGCGCAGATCGAGATGGAAATATTTGGGCAGGTTCGGTAGCTGGAATATATAAATTCGATGGCCTGGAATGGGCACCCTTTGAACTTCCCTATCCTAAGAAAGAATCAGGTACATTTATTACCAGTGCTACTTCTTGGTCTATTTCAGAAGATAAGGCTGGCCATATGTGGTTTAGTACTAATGGTTATGGTGCTTTTAAATATGATGGTCAATCGTTCACTCAATATTCTAAAAAAGATGGACTAACGGATAACAGCGTAGCTCAAATTATAGCAGACAGTAAAGGAAATATTTGGTTTGGAACCCGGTTTGGAGGGCTAAGTCAATATGATGGTGAAAACTTTACCAATTACACCTCAAGGGATAGCATTGGAAATAATGAGGTATGCGTAGTTTATGAAGATAATCAAGGCAATATCTGGTTTAGTTCCGAAGGTTTTGGGGTTTATCGCTACAATGGAAAATCATTTACCAATTATGGTCTAGAACAAGGACTCGGTGTCCGAGCAGTACAAACGATTTTTCAAGACAAAGAAGGCCAGCTATGGGCAGGCGGTGGAGGTGGCCTCTATCGACTAGAAGGAGAAAACTTTGTAAATGTTACAAAAAATGGCCCCTGGAAGTGATGAGTGCAAGGAAAAATAAAATATCTGTTCTACTAATTAATTTTAAATCAATGAAGAAGCACCTAAAGCACTACCCATTATTCTTAACGTTCATTCTATGCGTTTCCTGTAACGGACAAGAGAAGCCAAATGTACCTCAGGAAAACAGCCAACCAATACCTGAAACTGTGCTCACTTCTGAGGCACCGAACCATATTACGCGGATGGTAAAACAAGATACTAAGGGCAATATTTGGATGACTACATTTGGAGGTGTTTTTCGATATGATGGTAAGTCTTTTACCAATGTCACTAATAATGTAAGTTCAAGTCGTTTTTTTTCTCTTTTAGAAGATAGCAAAGGCTATTTATGGTTTGGTTCTATTGGCTCCGGTGTTTATCGATACGATCCGTCTGCTGAAAAAGAGGGGAAAGCAGCCTTCCGGAATTTTACAACTGATGATGGACTGGCCAGTAATGAGGTGGTTTGTATCTATGAAGATAAAATCGGCAACATTTGGTTTGGTACCAACGGAGGTGCAAGTCGATACAATGGTAAGACTTTCCAAAGTTATAAGATGAAGGGAGATTCAATGGCAGCAGACGATACTTGGAAGTTCTTACCTAGCCTTGCGGCTATGGAAAATAAGCCTCGGGTTGTTAAGGAAGTGAATTCTATTATTGAAGACCGAACGGGGCTATTTTGGTTGGGTACCAGAGAGCAAACCTTCCAATACGATGGGACCAGCTTTACTAAGGTCACTCATGATGGCCAAGCTTTTACAAATGTCCGTTGGATAATTGAAGATAAAAAAGGGCATATCTGGTTGGCTGGACAAGACGGTCTATGGCGCTATGACGGCATTTTGTTTACCCAAATCACAAGTGATTTTGTAGGATACATCTACGAGGATAGAAGTGGAAACCTCTGGACAAGTTCTCAAAGTGCTGCGTATGGGAAATGGGTGCTTTCCCGATACGATGAGCAATCCTTGTCCAGCTTAAATCCAAGGGCTATAGTAAAAGTATCATTAAAGGAAGATAACAGGGGAATGATTTTTGGGATTACAGAAGCCGATGACGGCCAGATCTGGTTTGGTGCACTAGATGGGGTGTATCGTTATGATGGAAAAAATATTACGGGCTTTAAAAAGACTAAGTAACTCCGAATAGTTGACGATTTCAAAAGCCAAACCTGTCTACTACAGGTAGATTCAAATAGGTTCCTAGATTTAAAAGAAACGACCCTGATGACTCGATTTGACCTATAATCTTCGTTTTTTATAGAAAAAATTGTAGGCTACAAAATAATTATCCTATCTATACCATCACATGATCTTATTTAATCATAAAATCACCAAACGGTGATGATTAAAAAAGATTATGCGAACCTGTCCCGGCCTTGCGTCGGGAAACGAAGCGGTTACATCTATTAAAAATTTTGTAATTACTTCACTTTCATATCAATACTAAATTTTTTTTATAGATGAAAATACAAATATTGATTGTTTGGTTGTGCTTATCCAGTCAGATTACTGCTCAAATCACTCTTCAAGGAAAAATTATTGACGTAGATACAAAAGAACCAATCCCATATGTGAACCTGGGTATAATTAAACTTGGGGAGGGCACAGTAAGTGATGATCTTGGAAAGTATAAGCTAGCAATAAACAGCATTGATAATCAAGTAACCATTTCTTCAATTGGCTATGAGACACTCCAGATAGAAGCGCTCCAATTACAAAATAATAGTACCATTGAGTTGAAACGGGTCGATTATGAATTAGAAATAGTAGAAGTAGAAGCCACTCGACTAATTGGGCAAGATATCCTTTTAGGAGCTAAGAATAAAAATAGAGGACTCAGTATTGGCTTCGGAAGTGCTCAATTAGGAACGCAGATCGGTGCTGTCATCAAAATAGAAGCGCCCAGCTATATAAAAAGTGCTAATTTCGTTTTGAATCATGCAAAAGGCGATAGCTTATTGTTCCGAATAAATATCTATCAATTCAAAGATGGAGTTATAGGCGAAAACTTAGTTACTCAAAACATCCTGATCAAAGAAAAACAACGGAAAGGAGTCATATCCATAGATATGGAGCCTTATAATTTAATCTTGGATTCAGATGTGCTCTTGGCCCTAGAATGGATCAGAGACTTTGATGAATTGGGCAATAAAGCCATTACCTTTGATACCAAGAAAGGCCGGAAAGAAGCTGGTGTTTATGTGAAGTATTCAAGCGTTAGATCCTTCGAATTGATGCCGCATCAAATGAAGTTAAAACCCTGTTTTTATTTTATTGCGAAGCAAGTAACATCTAAAGAATAACCCTTATGGAAAAAGAGTACAAAAATATTGGATTCCTTTTTTTATTGTTTATACCACTCACATTTTTAGGTTTTTACAAGACCTATTTTGTCTTGTCGCCAGCAT
>CAXIDD010000143.1:0-10251 GCA_964021975.1 uncultured Saprospirales bacterium
TCGATGATTTTTCCAGTACTCAATAGGGAATCTGCCGTTAGTTTTTCATGATGTTGAGTAGCCAAACTTGCACTGCCCAGCCACTTTTGTATCATCCAGGTACCTCTGATGGCTAGATAGGCTCTACAGCCTACATGAGCTTTGCCAAAGGATAAATGATCTCCAGGCTCAATTGAAATAGTTGCATACCTTGCAATGGTTTGACCATTTACTTTTGCGGATAAGTCCGCACCGCTTAGTGCAATTTGGCAGCTTTCGGAGAACTGAAGTTTGGGCCCTAATAAAGTGACCTCCAATACTGGTGCATCTAATGGGTTCTCAACTAAGTAGTTGGCTTGAATGGCAGCCATACGATCTAGGGCACCGCCTAAAGGAATACCCGAGGATTGATAGTTGGGTCTTCCTAAATCTTGGATGGTGGTCTGCAATCCAGTGCGAATAATATTTATAGTCAATAATTTACTCATAAAGCTGGCCCCAGTTAAACGTTTGTTGCTCCAATTCGGTCTGAATAGCTAAAAAATGATTTTGGCTAATCGCCTGAAACTGTACTTGATCCCCTGCTTGAAAAAGGAATGGGTTTTCCCGTAAGGGCGCAAAAATTGGAATTGGCGTCCGACCAATAATTTGCCAGCCTCCAGGAATTTCATCCGGATAAATACCAGTTTGTTGACCCGCAATTCCGACGGAGCCCGATGGTACTTTTAGCCGAGGAATCGTCTTTCTTTTCACCTCTAAGTTAGTTGGTAGTTTCCCCATAAAGGCAAATCCAGGCGAAAAACCCAACATATACACCCTGTAGGTATTCCCAAGATGTGCTGCTACAATTTCTTCCCATGTTAATGATTTGGTTTTAATTAATTCAGATTGATCCAAAGCATAAGGTAGCTCATAGCAGACTGGAATTTTTAAATGGCGCTTGGGTCTGACAAGAGCTTTTTGATGGCTTAATTGAGCTTCCAAAGCACGAATCTTATCTATGGTTATTTGTATTTCTTTAATCGGACGATCAAAAACCAGGACCAAGCTGGCGTAAGCTGGAATCGTGTAGGATAAGTTCGAGATTTTTGCATTTAATATAGCTTGCTCCCAATGCTGCACCTGCTGACTAACAGCAGTAGAAATTTGCTGCTCAAATTCTAATAAAATCGCCTTTTCACCATAAGGAAGAATACGCATAGCATAAGATTAAAAACTAGTCTTGTTAATTCCAGCATTGGCTAAAGCCTCAGAAATTGCAGATAAGATAGGAATTACCGCTGGATTATCGCCATGAATACAAATGCTTTGTGCCTGAATAGAAACGGCTTTCCCATCTATGGTGATGGCTTGTTGGTGTTGTACGATGGAAAGGACTTGTTGAGCAATGTCCTTCGGGTTTTCTAAAACAGCTCCTTGGGTAGTGCGTGCTTGCAAGGTACCGTCCAAATTGTATCGACGATCTGCAAACGCCTCTGCAATAAACTGTCCCCCTTTTTGTTCGACAATTTCTCTAACTAAACTGCCGGCAAGCCCCATTATTTTCAAATTCGGGTCAATAGACAGAATGGCTTCAATAACGCATGAAGCTTCTTCTGCATCTTTGGCCATGCTATTGTAGAGGGCACCGTGGGGCTTTACATATTTTAAAACGGCGCCATGACTTTCCACTAAACCCTTGATTGCTGCTACCTGGTATTTAACGATTGATTTTAGCTCTTTAACAGGAACCTGCATTTTTCGTCGCCCAAACCCTTGTAAATCTGGATAGCCAGGATGTGCACCAATTTGTACTTGATGTTGAAGGGCTTTTTGAATGGTTTGCTCAATGTGCCAGGGATCTCCACCATGAAAACCACAAGCAACATTGGTCGAAGTGATGTGCGGAAAAACCAGGTCATCATTTCCAATTTGATAGCGACCGTAGCTTTCGCCCATATCACAATTGAGATCTATGCTAGTTTGGTGTTCTTTTGATTTATTGGTTTTTTGATCTGTTTTCACTGCTGTAATGATTTAGTTCAAAACTAAAAAAAATTGGCCCTTCATTCCTAAAAATAGACTAGCAAACCAGAAAACGCTAAATCATCAAACGGTAACTTTGTCGAATCATGGACAAATTAACTTCTATTTAATAAGTTCTTTTGTGTTAATTACATGATCGTGAAATCATTATTCTCAAATACAGCACTCCTCATTTTTACGCGTTCTGCTAGCTTAGAAGCTCGTCAGAAGCCACTTGCTTTTCGTAGGAAACACGCCGAAAAAGTAGCTCAATTATTAAATGAAAAAGCACTGGAACTTGCCAAGAGTACTGGCTTAACCTATTTTATTGTTAATGAGAAGCTTCAGGAAGGAGGCGATTTTGCTAGTCGTTTTGATTCAGCCTTCCAGTACGTTTTTGATAAAGGATTTGATAAAATTGTTTCAATTGGTAACGACTGTCTGGGGCTTACTAGGGCCCAAATTCTAGCAGCAGCGCTTGATTTAAAGCAGCAAGATTTTGTCATTGGCCCAACTCAACGGGGTGGATTGTATTTATTTGGTCTGAATATAGACGCTTACCAAAAACTTGATTTTCAAGATTTACCTTGGCAAACCAATCAGCTTTTCACTTGTCTGGAACAAAAGCTAAAGTCCAGTTCTTTCGCTGTGAAAACTTATGCCGTGTCTTGGGAGGTCAATTATGTTTATGAATGGAGTGCAGTACTTCGTCAAATCAGACACTTTAGCTATTTAAAAGTTAAGATAAGTAGTCTCCTTGAACAATTGCCAATTCTATTTTTCACTTATCTTTGGCCATGCTCATTTATTTTCCTTTCTGAAAACCATTTAAGAGGTCCACCTCGTATTTGATTGTAGTTATTCCTAAAAATTATACACTAAACAATTCTTGATTCAAAAGTTAGCCTTGCTACGCAAGACCAGCTTTTGCAAACCTTTTTATATGAGTAAATGGTTTTTACTGATTATTAATATTCTTTTCTGTCTACCAGTTATTGGACAAATTGCCATTAGTGGAGTGGTCTTAGATACAGAAGCCAATGAAAAACTTATAGGAGCTTCTATCTTAGAAAAAGGAACTACTAACGGTGCGGTTACGGATATAGATGGTAATTTTGCAATGAATATTCAATCACTTCCAGCTACTTTAGAAGTAAATTACTTGGGTTATGCTCCGTTTGAGTATGAAGTTACCCAGGCAGGATTTCAACGAATCGAATTAGGTGCATCTGACATTGATTTGGATGAAGTTGTCGTTACTGCACTTGGTTTAAAACGTTCCTCTAAAGCTTTGGGTTATGCCATTCAGAAAATTGATGGTGCCGAATTAAACGAAGTCAAAGCCGTCAATTTCTTAGATAACCTAAGCGGTAAACTGGCGGGTGTTCGGGTGACGGCAGGAGCCACAGGCGTTGGTTCTACCTCTAAAATTACCATCCGTGGCGAAGCTTCCTTCGCCAACAATAATCCGCTGTTTGTCGTAGATGGAATCCCTATCAATAACAATACGGTGGTTAATATCACAGATGAGCGAGCGGCCGGTTTTCAGGAAGTCGACTTTGGCAATGGTGCCATGGATGTCAATCCGGCGGATGTGGCTTCTATTTCTGTCTTGAAAGGACCGAGTGCCGCAGCACTTTATGGTACAAGAGCTTCAAATGGGGTAGTGATTATTAATACCAAAGATGGAGGTAATCGACCGGGTTTAGGTATTAGTTTGAATCAAACGACTTACGTCGAAACCTTATTTACATTGCCGGAATACCAGAATAGCTTCGGCCAAGGCAACAATGGTCAATTTGAATTCAAAGATGGACTAGGCGGTGGAATTAATGATAACATCACCTACAGTTATGGTCCACGACTGGATGCGGGGATTAACTTGCCACAATTCGATAGTCCCGTTACTTTACCAGATGGAAGCATAGTAAGAGGTGGTGATGTTGCCGTTCACGGTGGCCAGCCAATTACGCCTACTCCTTTTATTTCGAGACCAGACAATGTGCGTGATTTTTATGAAACGGGTATAACCAATATTACGAGCCTTGCCCTGAGTGGGGGCTATGATCGGGGGAATTATCGCTTGTCGCTTTCCAATTTAAACAGTCAATCTGTTATTCCGGGTGTGAATTTGGATAGAAAGAACCTCTCGGCAAAACTCAATTTCAACCCTACTCCAAAGTTTAAACTAAGCACCGCTTTAAATTATATCAATAGTCAAAGTGATAACCGGCCCAATAATGGATACGGTTCTGAGAACATCAACTATGCCTTGACCGCTTGGTTGGGTCGGCAAACAGACTTGGGTGTTTTGAAAGATTATTGGCAGCCTGGTTTAGAAGATGTACAACATTATAGTTTCAACTATACCTTCTTTGATAATCCCTACTTTATTTTAAATGAAAATCGGAATGCTTTCAATCGAGATCGTCTTTTTGGTAATATTATGGCGACTTATGAAATCAATCCAGCGCTGTCTATAAGCCTTCGGAGTGGCATGGATTACTCTAATGAATTACGTCAATTGCGTCGTGCTTTTAGTACAAATCGGTTTAGAAACGGTGCTTATGCAGAAAACACTGTTTATTTCCGTGAAATCAATACAGACTTGCTTTTGAGCTATCAAAAAAAGCTTGGAATGTTTGATATAAGTGTCTCCGCTGGTGCTAACCGAATGGACCAGCAAGCCTCGACTGCTCAAATTCAAACTGCCGCCTTAGCGCAGCCTGGTGTCTTCCAGCTATCCAATGCTGCAGCACCTTTAGAAATATTGGAAATGGAGGCACAGAAACGCATCAATAGCGTTTATGGAATTGCCAAATTAGGCTATCGAAATCTGGTGTATTTAGATATTACAGGCCGTAACGATTGGTCTAGTGCATTGGCAACTCCTTTTGCTACAGAGAATACTTCTTTCTTTTATCCGTCGGTTTCTTTAAGTTTCATTACTTCGAATGCCTTTGAATTACCAGATGCTATTTCTTTTGCAAAGCTACGGGCCAGTTGGGCACAAGTTGGGAATGATACCGATCCATATCGGACGAGTGGTGTGTTTTTAGCTCGCACACCTTTTAATGGCCAACCCACTTTTAGTGATCAAGCGAGCCTGCCGAATACCGCTTTGCTTCCAGAGCAAACCACTTCGGTAGAGTTTGGCGCAGACGTTCGGTTTTTTGACGATCGCTTGAGTGTAGATTTCACTTATTATAATGCCTTGACGGAAAACCAGATACTTTCTTTACCGATTGCAGCTTCTTCTGGTTATGACGAACGCATCTTGAATGGAGGAGCCGTTCGGGCTGAAGGAGTAGAAATTATAGTTGGAGTGAATCCTATCCGTAATGAAAAATTCAACTGGATGACTTACTTCAACTTTAGTAGCAATCGAGCCATCGTGGAAAGTTTGCCTGAAGCAGTAGACCGCTTGACTTTAGGGTACAGCCGAGTCTACGATAACCCTAACCAAACGGTCTGGTTTCAAGTGCGCGAAGGTGATCAAATTGGTGACCTTTGGGGAACTGGTTATTTGAAAAACGAAAATGGTGATTTTGTAATTGGTGCGGATGGCCGTTACATCGTAGACAATAGTTTGAAAAAATTAGGCAACTACAATCCTGATTTTATACTTGGGATCAATAATCGTATTTCTTATAAAAACTGGAATTTAGGATTCTTAATAGATTGGCGACAAGGTGGTGAATTGGTTTCTCGGACCTTATCACTTGCAGGTGTTGCAGGGCAATTAATCGAAACAGAATCTAGGCCCGAAGCTGGAATTGTGGCCGAGGGCGTCGTGAATACGGGAACGGCTGCAGAGCCTATTTATGCTCCGAATACCCAGCCTATTCCTGCTGAATCTTACTACCGACAATTTTACGATCGAAACCACGAAGAGAATAATGTATACGATGCAACTTATCTCAAGTTGCGAGAATTGAGTCTAGGCTATAGCTTGAATAAGGCACAATTACAAAATACTTTTTTACGTAGTTTTCAACAGATAAACCTAAGTATAGTCGGCCGTAATTTATTTGCCTTTTCGGAAATTCCACATTTTGATCCCGAGCAACTTTCTGTACAAGGACAGCAATTCGTCCAAGGTGTAGAAGATATGTCTTATCCAACTACCCGGAGTATCGGAATTAATTTAGGCTTTGAATTTTAAAATAAAATAGATGAACTTTAGTAAAGTATATAAATCAATCATTTTGGTGTTGTTTTTAACAAGCTGCACCGAAGATTTTCAAGAGATCAATACCAACCCAAACGCCCCGGTTGATGTACAGCCTAGTTTGTTATTGCGTCAAGTACAATGGGATTTTGCAGAGCAAATGTCCTACGAAGGCTTTGTGGCAGGTAATCTATTGGGCCAATATTTCACAGCAATTGATTTTAACCTCTTTGATCGACATAGTTTGAACGAACCTCAATTTGGAGGGAACCCTTGGAGCATTCTTTATGTCAATTTGAGAGACAATGAAATCCTTTTGGAAAAATCATTAGACAATCCGGCTCTAGCGGTCTACGAAGGGCCAGCCCGTATTATGAAAGCCTATATGAGTGCCATCTTAACGGATATTTTTGGGGATGTACCTTATCAAGAAGCCTTTAAAGGTAAAGCTGGAAATATTGCGCCCGCTTTTGACCAACAGGCTGATATTTATACTGGAGCCGATGGTATATTGGATAATCTAGAGCAAGGTATTTCAGCTATCGAATCTTACCAAGGTGCGATTCCATTGGAAGGCGATATTCTATTTAATGGGAACTTGGAAGCCTGGGTTAAATGTGCACATTCTTTACAGTTAAAATACCTCATGCGCATCTCTAATCAAATCGATGTAGCCAATGCTGTTCAGGACATTTATGAAACTGGTAATTTCATTCAAACCAACGCAGAAAATGCCAGCTTTGATTTCCAAAATGTACCACCCAATAACTTTAGAATGTCGACTGCTCGGGTTGGAGATTATAATTTATACATCATGTCGGAGACGATTGAAGAGGTACTGCGGGACTTAGGAGATCCAAGGATGCAGACTTTTTTCCGTCCTACGGGTAATGATGCCAATACCTACCAAGGCTTATTAAACGGGCCGGATGCTTCCCAGCTTTCCATTTCGGTTAGTGACTACTCTTTGACGGGGACTATCTTTAGAGAAAATGCGGACCTTTTAGATGCCAATTATATGACGGCTGCGGAGACACATTTCTTGCTAGCTGAAGCCGCCGTACGCGGCTATATTGATGCCGATGCCAAAGCACTTTATGAAGCCGCCGTCGAATTATCATTTGCTTATTGGCAAACTAATTTACCGGACGCTTATCTAAACAGTGGAGCTGCGGCCTATGGCAGTGATGGACAAGATGTAATCGAGCAAATTATCACCCAAAAGTGGTTGCACAACATCGGGAATGGCTACGAAGGTTGGATTGAATATCGTCGGACTGGGTTTCCTAAGTTGAAAACCATTTCGGCTAGTTTGAATAATGATTTGATTCCAGCACGGATGCCTTATCCCATTTCGGAGTTGACCTTAAATAGTGAAAGTTATCAAAGGGTAGCTGCTCAAACGAATAATAACAGTGTGAATGTCGCCGTATGGTGGGACAATAATTGAGTATGGACCAAGTATTAAATTATCAATGGATATTGATTGTTTTGGCTAGTTTGGTGCTCTTTTTTATAGCTCCATTCGCAAAAACACCCGCTGCCTTCTTCAAAGCTACGGTCCAGAACCGCCAGCCGAGTCAATGGGTATTGATCAGCAGTTTAGTAATTAGCTGGATTTTTGCCAAATCTATTACTAACGCTGCCAATCTGGGGCTTAGTTTTGGGATCGTCGGAGGAGTGGCTTATGCCATGTATTACCTTTCCTTTTGGGTAGCGGGTATTGTCATTTACCGGATGCGAACCAAAGGTAACTTCAAAAGCATCCACCATTTTTTAGAAACCAAGTATGGGCGTTCTGCCCTAATCGTTTTTTCGATTTTAATTGCCTTTCGCTTATTCAACGAAGTATGGTCCAATACGATGGTGATAGGGACCTATTTTGGAGCGCAAGGAAGTGCTAATTATTATGGATCTATAATAGTCTTTACTTTATTGACTTTAGCTTATGTACTGAAAGGTGGTCTGCAATCCTCTCTGCTTACGGATGTCATTCAAATGGTCCTTTTTGGTGTCTTATTATTCATCATTCTGGGTATCTTATTACCCAAAGAACAAAATGATGTTGCAGCCTTTTTACAAACGGGTACTTGGACCTTGGCTGGAGGTTTAGATTTATTATTTGTAGCCTTGATCCAGGTATTTAGTTATCCGTTTCATGATCCAGTCTTAACCGACCGTGGCTTTATTGCTGAGCCGAAAGTAACTTTGCGAAGTTTCTTTTGGGCCTCTTTTATTGGTATGATCTGTATCGTGTTGTTCTCTTTTGTAGGGATTTATGCACAAATGCAAGGGATGGAAGGACAAGCTGCCGTTGAAGTAAGCCGATCATTAGGTTTAGTAACTACTTTGATTATGAATTTCATCATGATTACTTCGGCAGCCTCTACTTTAGATTCTACCTTCTCTTCTTTTGCCAAATTAGCAGTGGTAGATCTTGGTCAGGGGAGGCAAGTTACCGTAAAGCGTGGCCGAATTGCGATGGTGGCCTTGATGTTAATTGGAACCATTCCTGTCTTTCTTAGTCCAACTATTTTGTCTGCCACCACCATTAGTGGAACCATGGTGATTGGTTTGGCACCTATTTTCTTATTTTGGAATAAGTCTTTCCCAATATGGTCTTTTCACTTATCAATCGGAGTAGGTATTTTAATGGGCTTATTATTAGCAACTAATACCGTTCCTGAAAGCTGGATATTTTTTAATGGGAAATATGCTACCTTGTTATCCGTCAATATCATTGGAACAATCGCTAGTTTTGGCTTGTTCTTTGCGGGTGGATGGTTGAAGTTGAACCACAATAGAAATCATAGGATCACATAGACTTTTCTTTTGAAAAAAAGATCAATAATCCACCAAATCAGAAAACCAAAATATAGAATGGGAAGAATAAAAGATATAGGAAAACTAGAAGGGACCGTACTCGTATTTGGTGGTGTGTATAGCAATTTACAAGCGCTAGAAAGCCTAAAAGCCATTGTGGACGAAATGAATATCCCTGCTTCTAATGTCATTTGTACTGGAGATATCGCGGGGTACTGTGCCGATCCAGAAGAAAGCCAACAACTGATTAAAAATTGGGGCATTCATTGTATTGCTGGTAATGTGGAGATTCAACTACGCGAAGGGTTGGAAGATTGTGGCTGCGACTTTTCAGTGGATTCTCGCTGTGATATTTTTGCGAAAGCCTGGTATCCATATGCGCAAAAAAAGACCTCAACTGATACCGTTGCTTGGTTGGAAAAGCTGCCTGAGTTTTTATCCTTTGACTATTATGGTAAGAAAGGTGTGGTCGTTCATGGTTCCTACGCGCACACTTCAGAATTCGTTTTCCAGTCTACACCTTGGGAGAAAAAAGAAGCCACTTTTGAGGCAACCAATGCAGATTTTATCCTCGCAGGCCACTGCGGGTTACCCTTCAATAATCAAAAAGCTGATCAATATTGGCTTAATCCTGGCGTGATCGGGATGCCCGCCAATGACGGTACAACCCGCGTTTGGTACATGCTCTTACAAAAAACAGAAGATGGTCTGCTCTTTGAACACAAAAGTTTCGATTTTGACCACGAAGAGACTTTTGCTCGTATGTTAGAGACGGAATTACCGATTGCTTATGCCAAAACGCTGACTTCTGGATTGTGGGACAACAATGACATTCTTCCAGAGCAAGAGACCCAAGCACAAGGCCAAAGGTTGAGCTTTGAACCCATCCGCTTGGTTTGGGATAAAGTTTAAGCAGCTTATCAAAAGATAAATTAGAATGCCTATTTTAGCTACCAACATCTAAAATAGCTACCTATGCTGCGTTATGCTTATTTTATCTGCCTACTTTCTCTTTTATTTAAAGCTTGTACACCTTCACAAGAATTCGATATACTCATCAAAAATGCGCAAGTTTTGGATGGAACAGGTCAGCCTAGTCAAGTTCAAGATATCGGAATATTAAATGGGAAGATACTAGAAGTTCGGGAAAACATTCCAGCCAATGCTGCAACAATAATTGATGCTGCAGGATTAATAGTCGCGCCTGGTTTTATTGACATTCATACTCATTTAGAGCCAATCTTGAAACTTTCAGATTGTGAAAGTCATCTACG
>CAXIDD010000144.1:0-10190 GCA_964021975.1 uncultured Saprospirales bacterium
ATATTAAGGAAAGGAACAAAATCCCATCGGCTTCTTTACTCACTTGTAAAGGGCTGCCAGGAAAAAGAATTACGGGTAAGTTTAAGGCACGCTTAAGCTGCTGAATACAGTAGTGAAGTTGGTCTTCAAGAATCAAACTTCCACCAACGAATAGATAATCAACGGCTACCTTTTGTAATTGTCTAATTAATACATCCAGGTGTTTAAGTTTTAAACTGTCTGGATCTACCAGGATGGCGAGTTTTTTCTGACTTTTAGCCGCCTGCATGGACTGTAGAATCGATGTTTTCATTTTCGGCTTTTGGATCTATACGAAAAGTGTAGGTACACAAATATGTAGATAAACGGATAGTATGAACGCAATGCACTTTTATACAGATAAACCATGAATGCAAATATAGAAGTTGTTTAAAATCTCGCTTTTTACTCAAGCAGGAATGTCCAAACAGCTTCATGCTTTTACTCAAAGATAGTGATATTCAAATAAGTCTCCTGAAATAATGTCAAGCGCAAATTATCAGACACTTTTTGTTATTTTTCTTAGCCTCTTGATCCTTACGGTACTTATCCTGTTAATATTTACGTTAAATTGGCGGATAAAACTATCTTTTTAAGCCGTGAAGGTGTCTTTAAAGCACAAAGGAGAAAACACAAATCTATGCAAAAAAGGACATTTACTTTATTATTGATACTCAGCTTTCCTTTCTTGGCAATGACTCAGGTGGTGAATGATGAATGCGTGAATGCGATTCGAATTCAAGAAGTTTCTAATTTTTGTTCAACTCCAGGAGCCTTCTCCAATCAAGGAGCTAGTCAATCTGCTGAAACAGATCCACTTTGCTTCCCGCCGGAAGCCTATTCGGATGTCTGGTTTGTTTTTACCGCAATCGGAACCGATGCAAGTATCACAATAAAAGGTCCAGAACAATTTAATGCTGGCGGAACCCTGCGTACGCCCCAATTTGTCGTTTACAGCGGTACTTGTGGTGCATTAAATGAACTGCAATGTACAGCGCCTTTAGGAACGGCTGCTACCGCGCAGTCTTTTACTGCTAACTTAGTGATCGGAGAAGATTATTACATACGCGTTAGTGCCGCTTTTCAAAGAGAAGGTACCTTTCAGTTGTGTATCAATAACTTTAATGCGATTCCTGCTTTATCTAGTGATTGTGCTACTGGATTGGTCTTGTGTGACAAAAGTCCTTTTACCGTCCCTTCGGTGACCACCGCAGGTAATGATCCCAATGAAATAACGGGTATAGAATGTTCTCCTGGAGCTCCAGTGACAGAGGCTCAGTCTACCTGGTTTAAATGGGTATGTGAGGAATCTGGTACTTTAGAATTCGATATTGATCCTATTGATTCAGACGATGATATAGATTTTATTTTATATGAATTGCCAAATGGTTTAGAAAATTGTAATGATAAAATACCTCGCCGGATCATGCTTTCTGGAGCTAATAATGGAGATCCGTTAGGGACTACTTGGGCTCAATGTATCGGTACAACCGGCTTGCGCGCTGGCTCAAGTGATGAGCGTGAAAACTGTGGTTGTTCTACCAATGACGATAACTTCATCCGGCCCATGGATATGGTTGCGGGAAGGGCTTATGCTTTGGTTGTTCTTAATTTTACAGAATCGGGGTCTGGATTTACACTTGAATTTGGTGGTACAGGCACTTTCCAGGGACCAGCTGTAGACTTCACCACAAATTTGATAGACCTGGGACAAACAACCGCCTGCGTTGGACAAGAAATTACTTTTACAGATGCTTCTTCTTTTGTAGGTGGTTTGACGGATTGGAGTTGGAATTTTGGTAGTACGGCTAGTCAGGATACTGCGAACACCGCCGGACCACACAATGTAAGTTTCAACCGTCCGGGGATTAAACCTATTCTGTTAAGTGTGACCAGTGTAGATGGCTGTATCGTTTCTCAAGTAATAGAAGTGGAAGTCGTATGCTGCGATGATCATTTTGAAGTAGACGCTTTAGTGAGTGATGCTACTTGTCCGGATGCTGCAGATGGCGCCATCGATTTAAGCGCTAATTCAGATTTTGGAGTGACCGATATCCGCTGGAGTAACGGCGCTGCAACCGAAGATATTATGAATTTAGAACGAGGTCCATACGAAGTCAGTATTACCGATGCGGCTACTTGTACGCTCACTCGAACGATTGATGTAGGCTCTCCTGACACCTTTCAAATTGCTTTTGATGTAACTATGCCTACCTGTGGTGGTGGAGAAGATGGTGCGATCAATCTAAGTGTGCAAGGCGCACAAGCACCCTATCAATTCAACTGGGAAGGTCGTGGATTGGATGAAAATATTATAGATAGCTTGGAGGTAGGAGACTATACGGTGACTGTTTCTGATGTTAATAATTGTAGTACTCAACGGACCATTGAGGTGCGAGAGTTAGAGCTGGTATTAGATCCAGCGATATCCTCGGCGGTAGATCCCTCTTGTACGGATATCCCAGATGGTTTGATTACGGTCAATGTGAACAATGGGCTTGGTCCCTATGAATACGATTGGGAAGGTAATGGTGTGTTTCAGGATGAAAATTCTCTCCAAGGCTTATCAGCGGGTGTTTACACCGTGCAAGTTCGAGATGATAACCGATGTTTGGGCGACTTTTCCTTTAGTTTGAATAATCCGGCCCCGGTTGAAGTAGATTTTGAAATTGACCAAGTGAGCTGTTTCGGAGAGCAAGATGCAAGTATTACTGCTTTTGCAAGTGGAGGAACGATGCCTTATAATTATTCCTGGAATACCGGTGTGAACAATGCGACTATTGGAGGACTTGGACCGGGTAATTATACCGTTAGTGTTGTAGATGCGAACGGATGTCCACTAGATAGTATGCTGTTTTTGGATCAACCGGATACCATTTTCTTTAACAACATACAGGTTGAAAATGTACTTTGCTTTGGGGAGCCAAGTGGTCGGATTAGTATTTTAGGTGGAGGGGGGACACCTCCTTACGATTTCAGGATTAGTAACCAAGGCTTTATTCCCGATAATACTTTTTTAAATTTACCTGCGGGTACCTATCAAGTAGAATTAAGAGATGCGGAAGGTTGTTCTATCGGTAGTACTGCTACCATCACCGAACCTCCCTTATTGACCGTTGATGCTGGTGAAAATCGTATTGTAGAATTGGGTGATCAAACTTTACTGCAAGCAATTAGTAGTGAACAACCAGTCACTTATCTTTGGTCTAGAGAAGAGGATTTGACTTGTGCAAATTGTCCTGACCCATTGGCCTTGCCTTTGAATTCGGCTACTTATACGATTAGTGTGACCAATAATAATGGCTGTATTGCAACGGATGATGTGAGCATAACCGTATCTAAACCACGTCGAATTTTTGCACCAACCGCTTTTTCTCCTAATAATGATGGAACTAATGATTTCTTTACTATCTATGGGGATAAAGCAGCAGTAGAAATTGTCAGCTTGAAAATTTTTGATCGTTGGGGAGAGCTTTTATTTAACGGCTTGGAATTACCCCTTGGAGAAGAAGCACTAGGTTGGGATGGAACACATAATGGAGAACCCATGAATAGTGGTGTCTATATCTACATGGCAGAAATAGAATTCCTGGATGGAGAAATAGTGATCGAACAAGGTGATTTATTACTTGCACGCTAAACATGCTGGTAATCCATCGGCTTCCTTAAAATTCAAATCAAACCAGCTTATTATGCGGTGTTTTTTACTGGTGTACTGTTTACTTTTCTTTATTGGTCCAAATTGGGGGCAAAGTACAAATCTTGCGATTGGACAGTGGCGTACCCATTTACCTTATCAAGCTGGACCATTTGTTACTCAAAGTCCAACGAATATCTACTTTTCTACCGCAGAATCCATTCTAATTATTGACAAGGAAGAACAGTCAATTGACTTTTTGGATAAAGTAGATGGGCTGAGTAGTACTGGGATTAAAATTCTGCAGTATCATGAACCTACCCAGATTTTGGTGGTCATTTATGAAAATAGTGCGATCGATCTGGTGTATAACAATGGGCAAATTAGCACCCTAAATCAGATCCCTAATTTCACCAATTTTGTTGGAGAAAAATCTATCGAAGAGGTTTACATTGATAGTGATTCTACCATTTTATTAGCTGCAAATTATGGGCTTTCCAGGTTTAATCTGAATCGAGAAGAGTTTATCTGGACTACTTTTACTGGAGTACCCGTTAACAATGTAGCTACCTGGCAAGACCAATTTTTTTTAGCAACGGACGAAGGGCTTTATCGGCTGCCTCAAAGCAGTAATAGTCCGGAGGATTTTAGCGCCTGGGATTTATTGGATCAAGAAGATGGATTCCCTTCTTTGTATGGTAGCAAAGCGATTGGTGTTTTTGAAAACCAGTTGTATGCCAATTTGGACGACAACCTCTATGTTTATGATGGAACTCAACTGAACCAAATAGAAACGGCTCCTTCCAACATGGATTTAGCCTATTTACTGCCCAGAGGAGATTATTTGTTGATTGGCTATCAATGTCGGGGAGGTTGTCAAGGAGAAGTTCGTTACTTAAGTCAGGATGGACAAATTCGCCCCATTTCAAGTAGCTGTGTAGGCATCCCAACTTCCATTGAAATAGACCAACAGGGGCGGGTTTGGTTTGGAGATCTGTTTCGCAACTTTCGGGTACTATCCAGTATCACCAGTGATTTTTGTGATTACCTAAACTTTAATTCGCCTTATTCTACTGAGAATAAAGAAATCGCGATTTACAACAACGAGGTTTGGTTGGCTAGCGGGGGGATTTCTGAAAATTTCACTTACCGATTTATAGACCACGGCGTCGCCTCTTTAATTGATGGGCAATGGTCTATTTATAATCGTAATAATAATGATGTGTTTAAAGGACCTGATTTAAGTACAACGGATGATGATCTGTTTGATTTTATTACCGTCGCTGTTCATCCAGCGAATGGAAAAGTATATGCTGGTTCTTTTTTTGAAGGCTTAGTAGAAATAGATGGGGATCAGTTCACTTATTATAATGACGAAAACTCCAGTTTGGGCAATGCTGTTGGTGATAGCAAAAGAACCAGGGTTAGTGGACTAGCTTTTGATGACGATAATAATTTATGGATCAGTAATCACACCGCTGATTCTCCGGTCTCTGTTTTTACCCGAGATGGGATTTGGAAAAATTTTAAACCTTCTTGTAATGTTGGAGAAATTCATCAAATTGATGTAGATGGTAGCGGTTATAAATGGATGGCCAGTAATAGTAGTAATGTTGGTGTAATTGTTTTTGATGAAGGTGATTTTGATGATCCAGCCGATGATCGTTGTCGAATTTTCACCTCCAATAATAGTGAACTGCCCACTAACCAAACCAACTGTTTGGTAGCAGATTTAGAAGGAGATATCTGGGTAGGGACTTCAGAAGGTATCATTATTTTTGAATGTGGGAACAGCGCTTTTGAGGCTGCTTGTAGGGGCACTTCCCGGATTTTTAACGAAGGCGGCTTTAATGAAGCTTTGTTAAATACAGAAGACATCCAGACAATTGCTGTAGATGGTGCCAACCGGAAATGGGTCGGGAGTAAAAATGGGGTTTTCGTGCTTTCTGCAGATGGAGAAGAAGAAATTGCCCATTTCACGAGTAGTAATTCGCCCTTGCTCAACGATAATATTATTGATATTGCCATCAATGACCTCAATGGCGAGGTGTTTATAGGTACCGATGATGGACTTATTTCCTATCGTTCAGATGCGACCAGAGGGGAGCGGGTACACAGCGATAATGTACGCGTTTTTCCTAATCCAGTGAGGCCAGATTACCAAGGGCCAATTGCCATTAATGGCTTAGCCAGAGATGCTAATGTTAAAATAACAGATATTAGTGGTCGCTTGGTTTTTGAAACTACGGCTAATGGTGGACAAGCCATTTGGGAAGGTACAGATTATACAGGCAGACGAGTTGCTACGGGTATTTATATGGTTTACAGTGCCGACAATCCACGGACCGCTGGATTTAACCAGCCAAGTTCGGCTGTTGCAAAAATTGTATTTATTAAGTAGCTTACATAAACGCTAAATAACTTCCAAATATGCTAGATTCAAACTTTAAAGATGCTGCTGAACGCATTAAAAGCGCCTCTTCTTTATCCAATCAACAATTACTGAAATTATATGCACTTTATAAGCAAGCAACGAAAGGAGATGTGAGTGGGAAACGACCCGGTGCTTTTAGCTTGGCCGGACGAGCCAAATATGATGCTTGGGCTGAAATAAAAGGTACTGGAGCTGATCAGGCTAAAGAACAATACATCGCTTTGGTTGATGAATTGCTATCCTCTTAGGACTTAACTATGCATTTCCAAATCATGAATTTCTTGAAGGGCAATAACTTTCCAAGAATTAATGACCTGGAGGATATGTTTTTTATTTTTCCCGGAAAGGGCAAATAAAACGCCCGTAGATTGGGGCTCATTTGAAAAGATGGAAGCGCCGCTATAGTACTCTTTCGCCTCATTTGGTTTTTGTAAACTCCGACTTTTTGCTGCGTTAGACCAAACTTCAAAACCCATACCTTGATCGTGAGCAAGCTGTGTGAAAAGCTCCAGGTCTGCTTCTGATGGGGCTTCAATAAGTCCTGAGCAGGTATGGAAGTAAGAGCGTTTAAGCAGGTCTAACTCCTGATAAATAGGAATGCGTTTTTGATTGGCAATATGATAACCTAAAACGGTTTTATCAAAAAGGATCAAATCTCGAAAACTTCGGTCGGATCGGGGGTGAGGAATGCTTTTAATCAGACCACTTACGGGATTAATGGGCTGTACCCAAACCATTTCCAGCATTCCAGAATGTTGTAATTGAACGGAAACTGCAGCAGGAAGCTGCCCAGGTGTCCATCCAAACTTATTCCAAATCCGTCTGGCTTGTCGTTTTTTACCAATAGCATAAGTACCTATACCTAAATCCCACCAAGCTTGTTGTAGGCTAGGGTCCAGTGCAACTGATTTTTTATTATAGTGCACAACGGCTTTCCACTCCTGGCGTTCTTTAAAAATTTGTGCTAATGCTAGGTGGGGTTTCAACCAATCAGGTGCCTGGCGTACTAATAATTTGTACAATTTCACCGCATGATATACGTCTCCTTTTTGCTGATAGAACTCAGCATTATTCAATAATTGAAGTTGATTTTGGGAGGCCTGATACATTTAAAACATGCTTATTTATCAAATATAAATTAAATTTTAAAGACTTAAAACCATAGTCTAGGCAGCGTAATTGCTCAGAACTATATCTTGAGGGTGAATCAAACTTTAATTAGAAGGAGTAAGCCAAAACTAAATGACCGTTTAGGAAGCTCTGTGGTTTTTTCTACTTTTGTCCAAAATAGACCAGCAAGTCATCAAGTCGGACAATCATTATAAGCTAATTTTATGAAGCAACAACCAGCGAACCTGTTAGACATCATTAAAACCATTTTTAAGTATAAATGGATTATTGTGTTATTGTGCGCCGTTACTTTTGTGGGCACGGCCTTGATCTCACTTTTACTGCCTAACTACTATAAGGCAACTACGGTGTTTTTTGCTGCCAGCGAAGACTTAGCTAAACCAGAATCATTATTCTCAGAGTTGGGATCCAATATCCGAACAGAATACTATGGCAATGAAAATGATATTGATCGTTTAATGACGGTCGCCCAATCTAATGAATTAAAAGATTTTCTAATTGATACTTTTAATCTCTATGAGCATTATAAAATAAATCCTGCTGGTAAGAAAGCTCGATATAAAGCCCGTTTGAAAATAAATAAATACTATGATATTCTTAAAACCGATAGAGATGCACTAGAATTGAGTTTTGAGGATAAAAGTCCCGATTTCGCGGCTCAAGTATCTAATGCGGCACGCAAGAAAATAGAGTTGATTGCCCTCCAGTTGATCCGTAATAATCAATCTAAAGGTTTGCAAGCCAATAAAGCAAACCTGAGTGAAAAATCTCAACTCTTACAAGTCCTAGCAGATAGCTTGACCGCACTGCGTAATGCTTATGGCATCTTTGATGGTATCGAGCAGACCAAAGACCTGGCAGATTTAATGATTCAGATGGAAAATGATCTAACCTATGCTCAGGCTCGTTTAGGACAATATAGGAAATTGTCTGGTCGTGGTGTTCGAGATAGCATTGTTTACCTTCAAGCGAAGGTAGAAGGTATGGAAGTAACATTAGACACGCTAAATAAAAAAATGAATTTTTGGCAAGAGGGTTTAGCTACTGTGATGGATACAGAAAAGCAGTACTTTGATTTATCTCAGCGTTTATCGGATGATCGTGAACGGACGCGTATTCTTCAAGCTACCTTTTCCGCAGACGTTCCAGCAATTTTATTAGTAGAAAGCGCAGAAGTGCCGCTGTATAAGTCAAGACCTAAACGTAGTATTTTAGTGCTGGGAGCTACTTTTTTAATGTTTTGCTTTATGGTACTTGGTGTGGTGATCTTTGACAATTATAAAGAAGTAGACTGGAAGTCGATCATCAATGCTTAATCAACTTCGACATATCTTATTTAAAGGAAGTCAGGCGCATCAACTATTATTGGGGTTTGGCTTGATTACTTTATGCTGCTTTTGGTTGGCAATAGGAAGTGGTACCTATGCCCTTGCGGGGATTCCAGTCGCTTTACTGGTGGT
The DNA here is from genome assembly GCA_964021975.1 of uncultured Saprospirales bacterium. Lineage (GTDB taxonomy): Bacteria > Bacteroidota > Bacteroidia > Chitinophagales > Saprospiraceae > DATFKA01. Next base: position 8,681 of record CAXIDD010000144.1, read on the forward strand.
GTACATTGCCATTGTCGACTTTACTAAGTTGTTTTATTTACTCATCTTTTGTTTGCCCTTGTCTACCGAAATCATGTTGCCCAATGGTTTTGGTACCGATTTGCCAACGGAACCCTTGATGGTTGGTTTAATGGGGATTAGTTTGGTGTTTTTTATGCAGAAAGGACCGCAATTGAATGCACGTATCTTCGGGCATCCTATTACTTGGTTTCTGCTTTTACACCTAAGTTGGGTCTATTTTAGTACCATTACTTCAAACCTGTTTTTTGTGTCTTTAAAGTTTTCGTTGGCTAAGACTTGGTACGTTGTTGTTTTTTACTTTTTAGGCACTTATTTACTGCAAGATTTAAAAGCACAGAAGCGCTTTTTCTGGACTTTCTTTTGGCCACTGGTATTTACTGTAGTCATTATTATGATTCGGCATGCTGGACAGGGTTTTTCATTTGTATCTATCCATAAGTTACTACATCCATTCCAAAGGAACCATGTGAACTATGCAGCTATGCTAACGCTTTTTGTGCCATTTATTTGGTTTGCTTGGCGCCGGCAAGTTGCTTTTTCGAGCCGCTGGTATCTATTATTAGGAAGTATTGTCTTGATGGTCATAGCTATCTATTTGTCTTTTACCAGAGCAGCTTATATTGCTTTGGTTTTGGCTGTTGTGGCTTATTTTGTTTTTCAACTGCGCTTGATCCGATATCTGTTGTTGGCTGGTACAGTAGTAGCGATGATTAGCATTGCTTACGTAGTACAACAGAATCGTTATTTGGAGTTTGCTCCGAACTATGAAACGACTGTAACCCACTATGAATTTGACAATTTAGTGGAAGCAACTTACAAAATGGAGGACATCTCCACAATGGAGCGGGTTTATCGCTGGGTTGCGGGCATGAAGATGACACCAGAAGAACCTTGGGTTGGTTTTGGGCCTGGTAATTTTGTCAATTTTTACAGATCCTATACCGTTACCAGTTTTAAAACCTACATCAGTAATAATGTAGATAATTCGGGTGTACACAGTTATTTCTTAATGACATTAGTAGAGCAAGGAATCATCGGCCTAGCTCTTTTTATTATTTTTTCTTTTGTCTTATTAATAAAAGGAGAGCGAATTTTTCATCAGACGAAAGATCCTGTTCGCCGAGGTATCGTAATGAGTGCTTTACTCTGTTTAATCGTGATAGATGCCTTTTTACTAATCAATGATTTAATTGAAACGGATAAAGTAGGCCCTTTCCTTTTTCTATGTGCAGGCTTTTTAGTTAATATTGATTTTTATAATCAAGACGAACAAAAGAAAGCCGCTACTTTAAAGTCCTCCTAGCTTTATACCTAAATAGAGGCCTAGCATCCCAAAAATAAGTGATCCAAATATATTTAATAAAGCTGCTTGGGTTTGCCCATTTTGGAAAAGTACTAAGCTTTCGTAAGCAAAAGTAGAGAAGGTACTGAAGCCGCCACAAAATCCAGTCATTAATAATACGGGGAGATTACCTTTTAAAATCCCCTT
>CAXIDD010000145.1:0-10144 GCA_964021975.1 uncultured Saprospirales bacterium
TTGAGTAGTTTTGCGGTTTATCAGTGGCTGGCTTAACAAAGGATTGCTAAGACTTAAAGAAAACCTCCCTTTAGGGAAAGAGGGTGCGCGCAGGCCTGATTCTATTGAGTATTGCTAGGTTTAGCACCTGATTATCACAAATACTCCTCGGCGACTTGCAATAGCCAGGGGCCTTCAATTTTTTGTTTGGTCGCATTGATCTTTTGGACCACTTTCTCTTTTTTATCGGGTTTGCTGCGTAGGATTAAGTGTAGCAAAGAGCAAAAATTAAGGAGGGTCTTTTTATAATCGGCTGATATTTTTTTGTTTCGCCTTAAGAACATAATAAAAGAGGCTAATTGGGACGACATAGAGTCAAATGCATTGGTCGCATAAAATGATTTTAATAAGATGATTCTAGAACCCAAAAAATACTGAGGATCAGTAAAGGTACATTTGGCAATATGAGTCAATACTTCTCCATAATCTTTTTGGCTAAAAGCCAGTTCAGCCTTACTGAAATTCATAGACTCTTCTCGGACATTGGGCGCTAAATATTGCGTGTTTTCGTCAATAAATTCCTCTAACCATTCATAGCGTTTAAGCCGCAAAGCAAGCTTTGTCACGTTGTTGAACGTCCAATGCGTCAGGTTATCACCAGCAAATAAAGATCGACTTTGAATACCTAATAAATAAAACTCCAGCGCTTGCTCGTAATACTCTTCAAATCCTTGCCGAATTTTTCTAGCGCAAATATTGATCGTGAATAGCACAATCTCTCTAAATTCTCCTTTGGCTAGATCTTTTTGGTGTTTGAAAATCAGATCTTTCAGCTTTGTAAATGCCTCTTCGTGCTCCTGTTCGGTTAAGCATTGGTAGATATTTAAATAGATGTCTAGGTGAAAATCAATTTCTTCTTTCCCTCCAAAGTGATGAATGATTTCGTCTATAAATTCAATATTGTATTTGGAAGAACCAATCGCCTCTAGATTGACCATGGCACAGCTGTACCGCAATTTTTCAAAAAAATAATAAGTGTCTAAAGAGTCTGATAACCTTTGAAAACTCTCATCGTATTGTCTTTGCCTTTTATTCATAAAGGCCTGAGCCTCCATCTCAGCCAATAAAAAGCGGTCTCGCCAATAGCGATCACTTCTAATGGTGTCCTTTTGAAGTTGAATATTGAGTTTCTTAAATTGAAAATTGAAGTGTTTGGTGAGGCGTTTTTCCAGCAGCATAGTCAATTTATTACGATTGTAATAAAAAGTGTCTGCTTGAATATCTTCCTGGGTCAGGAAATCTTCTGCCAGCCGTAATAAGTAATTGAAATGGTAGGCTAAATTTTTATCGTTAAATGGTTCTCCTGGAAATACAAATTGATGAATTTTTGGCCGGTCTGAAGCAGCCTTGTCCAACTCATATTTGTGGTCAAAGAAAAAATCAAATAGCTTACAGACTTCCGTACGCTTGTTGAAATAGGGAGAATAAATGAAGTCTTGTAATCGCAGCCACTCTTTACTATTGAGTTTAGCAAGTAATGCTACCAGTTTTGAGTTCGGCATTTGAAAAAATAGAGGTTATATATTATATAAAAATAAATGTGACTTTGTTAAAAGCCTACTTGTCTAGAGTTTATACGAGTTGAAGTGAAAAAAAGTTACTTTAGCTAAAGATAGCATAGTTGAAAAATAAAAAAAAATGTTTTTGAAAAGATGGTGTAGATAAGCTATTTTTGGTAACGGTGAATCATATAATCCTTGAGAACTACATGAAAAAAATATTTACAACCTACGCCTGCCTACTTTTTGCCATTGCTCTAACGGCACAAGTCTCTGATCCTCGGATGTGGCCCGGTGATATTAACGATAGCGGTCTGGTCAATGAGGTTGACTACCTTTATTGGGGTATTGCTTATGGTACAGAAGGCCCTGCTAGACCAACCATTGATGGCTCCTTTAAAAGTTATCCTTATCCTGACCCTTGGGACTTCACTTTTCCTGGAAACGGTTTAAATTACTTCTTTGCAGATGCCAATGGAGATGGAAAAGTAGATGAGATAGACCTTATTTCTATTGAAAACTCTTTTGGAATTAGACATTTGCCTACCCCCTCCATCTCAACAGATGACTTTCCAGTGAATCCTGACGGGATACCCGCACCAATCAATGTCTCTACGGAGGTCCGGGATTTAAATGGCGCAAAAGAAGTAGAAATTACTATCGAACTTGGTACGGAAGATATACAAGTGGATAGCTTTTATGGCTTTTCATTTCGGCTCTTTTATGATACCCTATTTGCCAAACAAGGCATTCAAAGTCTAACACTAACCGATGATAGTTGGGTTCAAGAAACAGGAGATAATATCCGGCTGTTCACGCAAGATTACCCAGCAGAGGGCTATATGGCAGTAGCAGTAACTCGAACGGATCAACGAGTTACTAAAGGATTTGGAAAAGTAATGCGCGGGATTATTGTGGTGGAGGACATTATCTTTAGTACAAGAGTAGATACATTTGATATCACCATAGATAGTACGCGTTTAATTTCCTCAGGCATGCAATCCTATATTACTCATCCGAGAACCATGCAAGTAGCGAGTATAGTGACCAATACCAAGCCAACAATTATTAATAGTAATGAGTTACGGGTTTTTCCGAATCCAAGTCAAAACTTCCTCAATATAGCTTTTGATCAACCGACAGATCTTATTGAAAATATTAATTTGTACAATTTCGTAGGGCGATCGGTAGAAAAAGTGACTTTTACGCAAGGGCGCACGTCTCATAGAATGTCAGTGGCGCATTTAAGTAAAGGCATGTATATTATTGTCGCAGAAAGTAAACGGGGATTGTATTCCCAAAAAGTTTTCATACATTGATTTGGTTTTAATTTTGAACTAAACCCTGTGTAGCTTCGGCTACTTTCATAATCCCATGTGCATAGAGGTTCCCGTTTGGGACCTCTATTTTTTTTGATTTTTTTATCGATTTTAATTTTAGATTTGAATAAAGTGTAAAACATATTAAATATAAATATAATGTATTTTGGTTTATAGTATTGATTTACAGTGTTTTGTATTTTATGACTTGTATTTAATTGGATTTAGAATTCATTTTTTTTCATGAAAAATCACTGTTTTTGTTGTTGTTTGGGGCGCTAATGCCCTGTATATTTGTTATGTAATTAAGAAAGAGCATTGAGAGGTTATAGACAGGAAAGTATTAAACGAAAAAGAAAATACATTTTTGATAACCCATTTTAATCCCAAAAACCAAATTGACTTTGTGTCGGGAGTCTTTCTAATAACAATCATAAGAAACACCAGTTAAAAGATATTATATATTTCGCGCACACACTACTTGGTAGTGTATTTATTCTACGAATTACAAAGAGCTATATTTAAATAGTGAAGGGGTAGATTTGCAAAGGGTTCTTTTGAACCCTTTGCTTTTTTTATACATTTTCACTTCTGTACAGCTCCATCATCTTACAGAGGCTCTGCCCATATTAAAATAAAACTTCCTTATCTTGCGCAAAAAAAGGAGATGAGTAAAGCCCTCAAGACTCAAAGAACACGTGCTCAAGAATCCAGAGCAGCAGTCCAAACACTTTATATTGCCATGCGACACCTCTTTATTAGAGGTTTTTATAAACCATTGGGTGTTTCAGGCGAAGCGATTAGAGATGCTCTGATGACACTTCGCCCCGAAATTTATGGGGAGATATCAGATCCCGAACGCGTAGAGCTCAATGGACTTTTTTATGTGTTCCAAAGACTTCCAATGGGCATTGAAGAGTGTCGCTTCATCAAGTTAGTGAGCCGGGAAGGGCTAGAACATACTCGCTTTGAACCCATCGTACCCAACAAGCGACGTCGAAAAAGTTATCGGATTGATGAAGAACAGATATTTATTGAAATGACCCGAGGTCGGAGTGATATCTATGATATTTTGACCCATCTTACTTTCATGTATATCGAAGCAGAAAAAATCCGTACTAATATTATGGATCATGATGGGAATACCACCCGAGAATGGAAAATGCTTGAAGAAATTGTTGAACGAGAAACCAACGGCGAGGAATTTAATCGAGAAGTAGCGTATACCTACCTTTCCACTATCCTTGGAAGGACCTACCAAGAAACCGTAGAAGCTTGCAAACGCTTTCAGGGAGATTCGATGGTCGATAGTCTTTTTCACATTACTTATTGGCTGGGCCGGAAATCTTTTTTAGAATATACGGAAGAGCAAGACCGCGAAATCACCGTTTCTTCTGCACTTCGGGAGCGTATTGGTCACCATTATTATGGCGAGGCTTGGGCCAATAACATCAAACAAACTTTGCACGAGGAAGGTTTGCTAACTAGACCAATACACATTATCAGTGCCAACCTGCACAGTGTTATGAACAGCCTTTATGCTTATGCTGCAGTACCCGATAAACCAAGGATTAAATCCTTAGAAGAATTAGCTGAAGTACTCAGCGACGACCAAAACGAAACAGACCGGCAAAAAGTTGAAAAATACGCCCGTCGTAACGGCATGATTCAATTGGATGATATTAGCGGCACCAATATTTCTGTACAAATTTTTGATACCAATAAACTAAAAATAGAGCACCTACCAAAAGAAATTCAGTTTGACCCAGCTTATCTTACCAAGGAGCAACCGGTACTTTTAATTATGGATTATGCTTTCGGCGAGCAAGCCTATGAAACAATGGATGAGTTACTCAAACCCTATAAAGAGACCAATCTGGATGTCAAAAGTGTTTCAATAATGGGAAAGGCAGGTATTTTGGAAGGGGATAAAGGAGATATAATGGTTGCTACCGCTCATGTTTTCGAAGGTACTGCAGATAATTATCCAATTGAGAATGTCTTCAAAAAGGCGGATTTCGAAGGTTATGGATTAAAAGTTTTTGAAGGACCTATGGTGACGGTTTTGGGTACCTCTTTACAAAATCGAGAAATACTGAGTTTTTTCTTAAATTCTTCGTGGAAAGCCGTTGGCCTGGAAATGGAAGGTGCGCACTATCAAAAAGCAATTCAGTCGGCTTCAAAAATTAGAGCAGCTGTTGATCGAGATGTCAAACTGCTTTATGCTTATTATGCCTCTGATAATCCCTTAGAAACGGGTAGTACCCTTGCCAGTGGAAGTTTAGGGGTAGATGGGGTCAAACCGACCTATTTAATTACCACCAAGATGTTGACTTATATTTTATCCGGAGCTAAATAAGGAATACCCCACAAAATTGATCACAGGCGGTGTATCCTCGGCACTAAAATGCCTACCGATGCCCCTATTAAATAACCCAATAAAACATCGGATAAAAAGTGTTTGCCGGCGCGCATCCTTTGGATGGCTGTGAAGGTAGGAATAGCAGCGGCTATACTCCAAATGGCGACATTCCCTTTTCCATCATTAAAATCAGTATGCATTTGTGCGGTCAAAAAAGACATCGCGGCGGTAGTTGAAGTATGTCCAGAGAAAAAAGAATAGCGATCTGCTTTTCTTAGTTTTAACTGTAATGCAACGTCTTGGTTGTAGAGATAAGGCCTAGGCCGCTTGGCAGTCACCTTGACAATATTTGTAATGCTACTATTCAGTAGAATAGTTTGTAAGGTCATTAAGCTTACTTTTCCAAATTCAGCTTTCCCATTTTCATTGGCTAAAGTTGTCAAAGGCAAAAGGAAGGAACTAAATAAAGCTATATCACTACTTTTTCTGGCTTTCAGATTATATTGCTTAGTCACCCACCGATCAAATTTCCAGACTTGATTGGCATCCAAAGCTTTAATTTCATTTAAGGTAATAATATCATTTCTAGCATTAAAATAAGCAGAAAAGGAACTTAGCCCAACGGCTGTCCCAATGATGCCTAGTTCTTTACCTGCCGAAAGTTCATAGGTCATTTGTCCTTTTGCTGTTGCAAAGGTTAAGAAGAGAAAGAAAAGGAATAGGTATCTCATGCTGGGTCTATTAAACAACTATTAGCTTCTTAGAAACGGCGAATTTATTCGCGGTAATATCAAGCTCAAAATAAACCTAAATATTCAAATTTTAGCTTTTCAACTTGCTTATTCGATTAGCTTATAGATTTAGCCTCTAAAATTGACGAATCATCCGACTCCGATCATCTTTTTTTAATTCAGCATTATTAGGAGAATTAGAGGATCTGGATTTCTTTTTCTTGCTTAGATAAAGCGAACAATAATAGGTAGCCAGTCCAATCAATAAATTAATTGCACCCCATAAGCTCTCCTTGGGACGATCGGCAATCATATAGAAAACCATCCAGGTACTGATGCCAATAAATAAAAATTGTAAAACAGGGTAGAGCGGACTACGGTAAGTCGGATGGGGCGTCTTGCGCTGTCGCAAAACAAAAAGACTCCCAACCGTAATGGTCGTGAAAATTTGAAGAATAAATCCACTGTAAAGCAGCACCGCTTCAAAACGTCCTGATAAAATTAGCAGAATACTAATGGCAGATTGAAACCAGATAGCTCGTACCGGAATACCTGCCCGATTGTCTTTTTTAAGGAATCGCCAGAAAGTATAGTCGTTGGCCATGGCTCTACTAATCCGTGGTCCCACCCAGACCATAGCACTAATACTGGAAATTAATAAAAAGCCAATAATATAACTTACCCAGCGGCCGGCACTGGCACCAAACATATATTCTGCGGCTACTTGTCCCACTTCTACCTTAGAAACTAAAGCTTCGATTGGGGCTTGCTTCAGAAAAGCAATTTGGAGGAAAATATATAATACACTGACTAAAACCGTACCACCAATTAAAGCAATGGGGAGGTTTTTATTGGGCTTGCGAATTTCACCGACGATGTACGCCGCAGCATTCCATCCAGAATAGGCATAAGTAACGTAAATGAGGGCAATGGCAAAAGAGGGTTTAAATATTTCTTGTTGCCAGTCATTGTTCAATTGAATACCGGAGGATTCGGGTAGATATACCAAGCCAACCACAACCATCATCAGTAGAAATAATAACTTAAGAATCGTAGCGGCCCCTTGAAAAAAGCTGCTGCTTTTTAAGTTAATGGAATGGACAATTGAAATTAATAGAATCGCTATAATCGCAATTTGAGTACCAGAAATATTCAGAAATTTATCTAAGTAGGCGCCCATGGCCATCGCTGCTAAGGCAATGGGGGCTGCAAAACCAACGGTCAAAGAGACCCAGCCAGATAAATAACCAATTAAAGGGTGTAGCGTCTTTGAAAGAAAATGGTATTCTCCTCCTGATTTAGGTAGATGTGTACCTACCTCAGCATAAGAGAAAGCACCCAAAAGGGCAATTAAACCTCCGGCTGTCCACAACACAATAATGCTCCAAGTATTCTGAATAGATGCAAGCTGGAACCCTAGAGTCGTAAAAACCCCCGTACCAATCATATTGGCAATTACTATTGCCATCGCTGATCGCCATCCTATTTTAGTGCTTTTGCTCAATCTTTTAATAACTTGGTGAATGATATGTCACAGAGATAAGATAAGAATAATGAAAAACCTATTATTATTTTATAGCAAGGGGCAGAATAACAAAACTTTAAAGATTGTTATTAAATTCAAATAGCTTCTTAATTACAAACCATTTAGATGACCAATCAATACCAATTTGAACGAGCTGCCGGCCTTTTCTTCCTTCGAGTCTTACTTGGAATTATTTTCTTTATGCAAGGATTTGGAAAGGTATTTACTTGGGGTATAGAAGGCGTATATGCTTCGGTTTTCCAAAGTTATGAATCTACTATTTTACCTCAATGGCTGATCTATTTTACGGCCTACTACACTTCCTTAGTCGAATTAATAGGCGGTGCTTTACTGCTAATAGGTTTTTTTCGAAAATGGACCTATTTAGCCTTGGCATCGGTTCTTTTAATTGTTAGTTTTGGCCATGGCCTTGCTAGTCCGATCTGGAGTTTAAATGATGTTTTTCCTCGGGCAGTACTATTGGCCGCACTTTTCCTGCTACCAGCGTCGTGGGATAACTGGAGCCTTGATAGTTGGATGGCTCGAGCAAAGTATCAATAAAAAAGCGAGTTTCAAAATTTTAAAATCTACTTTCCATGAATGAAGCTTACATCTTTGATGCCCTTCGGACACCACGTGCTAAAGGCAGACCCAGTGGCGCTTTTTATGAACTCAAACCTATTTATTTGTTAGCAACTGTTTTGCGCGCCCTCGAACAACGGATGCAATTAGATACCAGCTTAGTGGATGATGTTGTATTAGGTTGTGTAGGCCCCGTTAATGATCAGGGGTTTAATATTGCAAAAGCTGGAATTATGTACGCCAATTGGCATTCTAATGTTGGTGGTATGCAGATCAACCGTTATTGTGCCTCCGGCCTGGAAGCGGTTAACCTAGCAGCAATGAAAGTGAAGTCAGGTTGGGATCAATTGGTTGTAGCTGGCGGTACTGAAAGTTTAAGTCGAGTGCCCATTGGAAGCGATGGTGGTGCACTTTTACACGACCCAGAAGTGATTAGTGCCTTAAACTATGTTCCACAAGGTATCTCTGCGGACCTCATTGCAACAATCGAGGGGTTTTCTAGATCTATGGTCGATGAATATGCCCTATTATCACAACAACGTGCCTTAGAAGCCTCTGAAAATGGCTTTTTTGATGCCTCTATCGTCCCCATTCATGATCAAAATGGCCTATTGATTTTAGCAAAAGATGAGCACATACGCTCAACTAATTTGGAAAGTTTGGCCAAACTAAAACCAGCTTTTGCAAGCCTTGGAGCAAAGGGCTTTAATGATATGGCCTTGCACAAGTATCCAGAAGTTGAAAAAATTCAGCACGTTCATACTGCTGGAAATTCAAGTGGAATCGTGGATGGCGCCGCACTGGTTTTGGTGGGAAGTAAATCGATCGGAGAACAATTGGGACTCCAACCGCGAGCTAGAATAGTTTCAGCAAGCAATATCAGTGTAGAGCCTACCATTATGTTAACAGGCCCTGGACCAGCAGCTAAAAAAGCTTTAGCTAGCGCTAAAATGAACGTAGCAGATATTGACCTTTGGGAATGCAATGAAGCCTTCTCTTCTGTGGTGCTTAAGTTTATGAAAGATATGGATTTAGAGGTAGACCGAGTCAATGTCAACGGCGGCGCCATTGCCATGGGGCACCCACTTGGTGCAACCGGAGCAATGATTCTGGGGACACTATTAGACGAATTAGAGCGGAGAGATCTGCAAACTGGCTTGGCCACGCTTTGCGTAGGAGGAGGCATGGGGGTGGCAACCATTATTGAGCGAGTATAAAGCCAAATCAACTAAATTCTAAACCACCAAATAGGAACTATGATTCATTACAAAAAAGATGTAGATAATATTGTGACCTTGACATTGGATATGCAAGGACGTAATGCCAATGTGATCAATCATGAAATTAGAGAGGCATTTGTACCTGTTCTAAATCATCTTTTAGAAGAGAAAAAGAAAGGGCTTCTACGTGGCGTAATCCTCACATCAGGTAAAAAAACATTTCTAGCTGGTGGAGATTTGGAATATCTTTATCAAGCAACGGATTCTGCCGAGGTCTTTGGATTTGCAGAGGCAATGAAAGAATTTCTGAGAGATTTGGAAAGACCAGGGGTACCCGTCGTTGCAGCCTTAAATGGTAGTGCTTTAGGAGCTGGTTTTGAGGTAGCACTGGCTTGTCACCATCGTATAGCATTGAATCATCATAAAATTCAATTGGGTTTTCCTGAGGTAGAAATTGGGTTGATTCCTGGTGGCGGCGGGATTATTCGCTTAATGTGGTTACTAGGGATTGAAAAAGCATTTTACGTATTGACCAATGCCCAAAGGTATGCTCCTGAAGAAGCTCTAAAAGTAGGACTTGTTGATGAGCTGGCAGATAATCAGAAAGATCTATTGGCAAAAGCAAAAACCTGGCTACTCACCAACCAGTATCATCGACGGGCCTGGGATCAAATGGATAAAAGAATTCCTGGAGGCTCAGCGAAAGATCCCCTAACGGCAAAAGTGATTCGCAACCTTGCGGCAGGACTCTCCGCCCGAACGCACAATAACGACCCCGCATTACAAGCGATTCGGAGTGTAATGGCCGATGGTTCAAAAGTAGATTTTGATACGGCCTGCAGAATGGAAAGTCGCTACTATACAGCA
>CAXIDD010000146.1:0-10091 GCA_964021975.1 uncultured Saprospirales bacterium
TCAACTGAAAGCGGAAGAAAAATTATGGAAACAAAAACAAGAAAATGAAATAGAAGAATTGCAAATCAACCAGCAGGCCCGCTTAGCGGAAATCGATAGAAAAGTAGAACGCACATCAAAAGAATTGGCATATAAAAAATCACTAATGGAAAACCTGCAATCTCTTGAGTCGGTGGAGGTATCCTATAAACCTCTCGAAGATTTGCTGGCCAGCTACCAACAAGAAAAAGCGGATTTAATTCAGTTATATGATATTAAAATCAAAGGCTTAAAAGAAGAAATTGCTTTAGGGGAAAACCCATTTAGCGAACAAATTAAAAGGCTAAATGCAGAACAAAAATTCGACGAATCTCAAAAACATATTCCTATTGTCGTAAAAGCTCCAACAGATGGATTGGTAGGTAATATCTCTTGTAAAGAAGAAGAACATATTCCTTCCTATTCTACCTTATTGACTTTTTACGAACCACATTCGGGACTTATAGAAGGCTATGTACATGAGGATTTGACATTGGAAGTAGAGATGGGTCAAGTGTATATTATTTCCTCCCTGAAGGATCAAAATTTAAATTATACGGGAAAGGTCATCGGGCTTGGTTCGCGAATAGTTGAAATCCCTTCTAGACTTAGAAAAGTAGAGACGATCAAAGCCTATGGCCGTGAAGTGCTTATTGAGATTTCCAAAGACAATTCTTTTTTACAGAAAGAAAAAGTAAGCATCACGCATTTTTCGAAAGACAAGTCCAACAACGTCCATTTCGCTGAAAACGAATTAAGTAAATAAGTTCCTGAATTCTTAGCTGCTTGACAAACCTTATAAAATGCGATTATTCATTTTTTTTCTGTTTTTACCTTTTATTTGTTTCACACAAGAGACGATTAATGCAACACAGTTTTTTGCCCGTGGCTTGTCCAATTTTAAGCAGATTGAGAAACCGGCTGGAAAAGTTGTTAATTTCCCTTGGGTGGATAAATATGAATTCCGGACAGAGACGCGTGATTTTGATTTAAAAGAGCAAGAATATACGCTCAGATTGTCGCCGAATTCGAGTAAAGTCCGCAATGCTCAAAAAGCCTATTATGAAGAAATGAGAAATGCACCGGATATAGACGGACAGGAAATCTATTGCGATTATATTTCGTCCTTACACATCGACTGGTCATCCCTTTTCTTTTTGAATGAAAGGCAAAAAAATTTAAATAGATTATTGCTTGTATTAAACGACAAACAGGCAACCTATGAAAAAATGATGGGGACTTATGAATTCGATCCTGAAAAATTAATCAAGTTGAAAACCGAGAAAAATGATCTTGAGATCGCTTTACATAAATTAAAACTAAAGTGGAATTATTTGTTAACCAAGCACAACATCCAGGATCAAACCATAGCTTTTGGAAGCTTTATCAACATAGAGAACATTTCAGAGTACCTGGAGAACAATACGCTTTCTCCAGGTACCCCCGAAACCATTGATGTAGAAACCGCACACAAAAAGGAGTTGCTTTTAAAAGAAATCGACTTGGAGTTGAGCGAAGAAAAACGGTTGATTGATTTTGTCCAATTAAAGTACAATGGTCCCCATGCAGATCCTTTACAGGAAAGAGTATCCGTAGGGCTTGGCTTTCAATTATCCAATTCATCCAGTAAAAAGCTAAAAATGCAGGAACTGCAAATCGAGCAGGAAGAATTGGATTTAAAGGCTGCAAGGAATAAGCAAGAAAAGCAGGAGAATTTAATAACTCTTGAAAATAAACTACAAAGTGATATTCAAGCCTTTCTTCATTTTCAAAAAATCATACAAACCGAAAGAATGCAATTGCAAGACCTGAGTAGAAAAATCACTCAAAAACAAGGGGTCTCCCCCCTCTTGCTACTCAATATCGAAGAAAGGTATCTCACCATGCGAACTAAATCCTTAGATGAACAGGAAGATTTAATTAAGGATTACTTGAAATATTTAGAACAATCAGGAATAATGTGTGATTCTAGTTTCGTCAATTATCTCCAGCCATAAAACTTTTTTCAGGAGATAGAAGAGCGGCTAAAAAGGTGGGCGTTTTTATTGAAAAAGCTGGAAGGCGGACCAAATGAAGACGGTGATGGAAACGCTACAGAAGAAGGGAGTAGGTCTGATTATTATTGGTTAGAAAGTACAAAGATCATTGATTAGAGGATAAGAGGCTGGCTGATTGAAGTCGGCCTCTTTGTTATCGCAAATGGTGGAAAAGCTTATCATCGGAAGGGGACTATTTTTATAAAAAGTTAGACAATTTGTATATTTTTAGTGAAAGGAGAAAAGTAACTCCTACAACATTGAAAACATAGTCCTTAGTCCTATGCGATTTTTTCACTTGAAAATACCTGCCCTTTTTGGACTCCTGCTTCTATTAACTAGCTGCCAGGACAAACCCGTAGGACAAGCTTCTGACCTTGCCAGCATACCCGCAAAGGTGGACTTCAACTTTCACGTAAAACCTATCCTATCGGATCGATGTTTTGCCTGCCATGGTCCGGATGAAAAGTCTCGAAAAGGCAACCTACGCTTAGACACAGAAGAAGGTGCCTTTGCACTGATCGATAGCGCGGAGAATCGCTATGCGATCGTAGCCGGAGATCTAAAGCGGAGTCATTTGGTAGATCGCATTGAGAGTCAGGATCCCGATTGGATGATGCCACCTCCCGAATCCAATCTGAGCCTTAGTTCCTACGAAGTAGACATTCTAAAAAAGTGGATTCGTCAGGGAGCCGAGTGGAAGACCCACTGGGCCTTTATACCGCCCGAAAAACCAGCTTTACCTACCCTAAAAAATCAAGACTGGCCCAATAATGAGATCGATTATTACATCCTTGCCAAACTCGAAGACCTCAGGCTGCAACCAAATGCGCCCGCTAGTAAAGAAAAGTTGCTACGGCGCCTCTATTTTGACCTGACTGGTCTACCTCCGAGCCTCGAAGAAATCGACGCTTTTTTACAGGACACCGAGCCGGATGCCTACGAACGCGTCGTGGATCGACTCTTAGCCCAGGAAACCTACGGCGAACGCATGGCGATGGAGTGGATGGATTTGGCACGTTACGCCGATTCACATGGGTATCAGGATGACCTAGAACGCAGTATGTGGCCCTGGCGGGACTGGGTAATTGACGCCTTTAACCAAAACTTACCCTACGATCAATTCGCTTCCTGGCAGCTGGCAGGGGATCTCCTGCCCGACCCTACCTACGAACAGAAACTGGCCACTGGCTTCAATCGCAATCACAAAATCACCCAGGAAGTTGGTGTGATTGATGAGGAATATCGAGTAACCTATGTCCTGGATCGGGTAAACACCTTCTCCACTGCCTTTTTGGGCCTTACCGTAGAATGTGCGCAGTGCCATGACCATAAGTACGACCCCATTTCTCAAAAAGAATACTACCAACTGTTCAGCTTTTTCAATAATATTCCCGAAAAAGGAAGGGTAGAATACAATGTAGAAGTAGCCGAACCAGCTTTGGAACTACCGGAAGAAAAAGTTACTGAGATTAAGGATTTCGTTAACAATCTACTCGACAATCAGCGCAGCAAGGTTTATCAGGCTTCCGCCAAAAAATGGGATGCTGGGTTTGATGCACAAACACTCTCTTTGAATAAGTCCCATCCAAATAACAGCCTTCCAAAGGGCTTAGTAGCGTATTACCCTTTTGATCATACCGAGAAGCAGCGTTTAGAAGATATTGCTGGAGGAAGTGTGGCTTTGGGTCATAATGATCTACTTCCAGTACCTGGAAAATTCTCCGGTGCTCTTGAGTTTATTGGCCGGAATTATGCAGAAGTTGAAAATGTGCAAGCCTTCAATTTTCAAAAGCCTTTTAGCGTCAGTTTTTGGTTTCAGTCACTGGATGGAGGTATCTCTGGTCCGGCTTTCTCTGCCATGAGCGCCGACCATAAGGCCACCTTAATTATACAGGCAGACGGACAAAAACACCTCCGTTTTTATCTTGGGAGCACTAAGAAAAGAGCCGATATTAGCGTCCGCTCAAAAACCACTTTACCAGAAAATGAATGGGTTCAGGTTACGATGACTTACGACGGTAATCGAAAAGCAGAAGGAGTCAAGCTATACATGAACGGAGAACTGCTAGACGTGTATATTTTAAACGACAAGCTATCTGGTAGTCTTCCTAAAGTAAAGCATATTTATTTTGGTATGAATAACCCAACCAATGGTAGTAGAGGGCTTTTGGCGGGACAGATTGATGAAATGCAGTTTTACCAACGCGTTTTGTCCCAGGAGGAAGTGCTACAAGTGATGAATCATCATCCGTTGGTAGCTTTGATGGCTAAAAAAGAGCGGAGTGAAGCAGAAAATAAGCGGCTTTTCTATCACCAACTTTTACATAATGATCCAGGCTTTCAAAATGTAACGGATCGCTTTCGGAAATACAAAATCCGGCAAAAGCGTCTGGAGGAGATCGTTTTAAAACCCACCATGATCATGCAGGAAATGGATACCGTCCGGCCGGCATATATTCTGGAGCGTGGCTTATACAATGCGCCTGGAGAACGGGTCTATCCCGGCACTCCGGCTGAAGTCCTTCCATTTCAGGAACAATATTCAGCTAATCGGCTTGGCTTAACTGAATGGCTATTTGCCGAAGATCATCCTTTAACAGCACGGGTAGCCGTAAATCGCTACTGGCAAATGATTTTCTCTCAGGGCTTGGTAGCCACACCAGGGGATTTCGGCAGTCAGGGGGCCTTGCCTTCCCATCCTGAATTGTTGGATTGGCTAGCCCTTTATTTTAGGGATTCCGGTTGGGACCTAAAAGCACTGATCAAAAAAATCGTAAGCTCGGCAACCTATCAGCAGGCGGTGGACAATCGTCCCAAACTGCTGGAAATCGATCCGGATAATATCTACCTGGCCCGCGGGCCTCAGGCACGCTTACCTGCGGAGATGGTGCGGGATCATGCACTAGCAAGCAGTGGGCTACTCCAAACCAAGGTGGGCGGCCCCAGTGTAAAACCCTACCAACCAGAAGGTTTATGGTTAGAAACTGCATCGGGGAATCAATCCCTGCGCAAGTACCTACAGGATCATGGTTCAGAGTTATACCGCAGAAGTCTCTACAGTTTTTGGAAAAGGAGTGTTCCTCCTCCTTCCCTGACGATTTTCGACGCCCCGAGTCGGGAACAATGTACGATCCAACGTCAGGCGACCAGTACACCTATGCAGGCATTGGTTTTGCTCAATGACCCTCAATTTGTAGAAGCCTCTCGACTAATCGGAAGTCGGATGTGGATGGAAGGGGGCGAAAACCTAGAAGATCAGATCATTTTTGGTTTCCGATTAGCTACCTCCCGCAAACCCAAACCAGCAGAGATCCAGGAGTTAAAAACCTTATTCCAGGAAGAAAAAGCCCGTTTTGAACAAGCACCAGAAGCGGCAGCGCAGTTAATTAAGGTTGGAGAGTATCCCTTAATCCAGCGTATATCTGTTACTGAGTTGGCCGCCTACACCGTCTTGGCCAATACCATTTTAAACTTAACCGAATCCATTCAAAAAGGATAAGGTCTAATCGATAAACATGAGTGATCGCGAACAACATTCACCGCTTGAATTTAGCCGACGTGCTTTCTTAACAAAGGCTGGTACCGGAGTCGGGCTAGCAGCACTGGGAAGCCTACTCCCAGGCTGTTTACCAACAGGAACTAACCCTGAATTTGGCGGCACCAGTTTTAAAGGAATCTTGGATCAACCTCATCATCTACCGCGGGCCAAACGCATTATCTATTTGTTCCAAAGCGGCGGCCCCGCCCAGATGGAACTTTTTGATTATAAACCTTTACTACGTCAACGGGAAGGAGAAGAACTACCTGAGTCCATCCGTAAAGGCCAACGCCTCACCGGCATGACTTCCGGGCAAAAATCCCTTCCACTGAAGGGACATATACATGAGTTTAAACAACACGGGAAGAGTGGTGCCTGGGTTAGTGATCTATTACCCTACACCAGTAAAATTGTCGATGAGCTCTGCTTTATTAAATCCTTGCATACGGAGGCGATCAATCACGACCCGGCCATGACCTTCTTTCAGACAGGTTCTCAATTGGGTGGTCGCCCAAGTATGGGATCCTGGTTGAGTTATGGCCTGGGCAGTACGAATGAAAACTTACCAGCTTACTGCGTGCTACTTTCCAAAGGATCGGGCCGGGTTGCTGCTGCGCAACCACTTTCCGCTCGTCTTTGGGGAAATGGATTTCTACCCTCCATGCATCAGGGTGTCCAGTTTCGTTCAGGCAAAGACCCGATCTTATACCTGACCAACCCAGAGGGAATGTCTTACCATAGTCGGAGAAATGTGCTCGACCATCTTAAAACGCTGAATCAATCCTATTTTTCCGATGTACAGGACCCAGAAGTACAATCTCGGATTGCCCAATACGAAATGGCTTACCGCATGCAAACTTCTGTACCAGAAGTCATGAATGTCTCCAAAGAGTCAGATGAAGTCTATGAGTTATACGGCCCTGAATCACGTATCCCCGGCACTTATGCGGCCAACTGTTTGTTGGCTCGGCGACTAGTTGAACGTGGCGTTCGCTTTATCCAGTTGTACCATCAAGGCTGGGATCATCATAATGATTTACCGGAGCACATCGCGGCCCAATGTCGAGATACTGATCAGCCTTCAGCTGCCTTAGTATGGGACTTAAAACGCCGAGGTTTACTAGAAGACACCCTAGTCATCTGGGGAGGTGAATTTGGTAGAACCAACTATGCACAGGGCTTAGGCGTAGGGGCACGCTACGGCCGTGACCATCATCCGCGGTGCTTCACCGCCTGGATGGCTGGTGGTGGCATCAAACCCGGTATCAGCTACGGAGCCACCGACGAGTTTGGATATAATGTCGCTGAAAATCCGGTACACGTACATGATTTCCAGGCAACCATCCTACATCTCCTGGGCCTCGACCACGAACGACTGACTTTTAAACACCAGGGAAGACGGTATCGACTTACAGATGTGCACGGGAAAGTGGTCCGAGATATTTTAGCTTGAGCGTATTTTTAATAAAATGCCCATGCGCCTAGGGCGCACCAGAACATGGATGATCAAATAGGCAAAAACTTATTCATGGTGCAACCAGTTTTTCAAATAACTACACGACCACATGCCAGCAATATTTATAGCAACTAATCTCTTACAATTAATCGGGCGCTTGCATCCGCTGGTAGTCCACCTACCGATTGGCTTTTTACTACTGGCAGGCCTCTTCTATTTTCTGGGAAAAAAGGAGCGGTATACTCACTTTCGACCGGTGGTGCCATTTAGTCTATTGGTATCGGGCTTAAATGCGGTGGCAGCTTCCCTTGCCGGCTGGATACTTTCGCGAGAAGGTGGCTATGAGCCTTCCGTACTAAATAATCACCGTTGGTTAGGCCTGGCTTTGACGGTAGGCATTTTACTGGTTTGGGTTATGCAGACAGGCTTATTGGGAAAAAAACGAGGCGTTTCGGTCTGGAGTATGACGGGGTTGTTGACCGTTTTATTGATC
Organism: uncultured Saprospirales bacterium; assembly: GCA_964021975.1. Lineage (GTDB taxonomy): Bacteria > Bacteroidota > Bacteroidia > Chitinophagales > Saprospiraceae > DATFKA01. The sequence goes on from CAXIDD010000146.1 coordinate 7,545, forward strand.
GTCGGACATTTAGGAGGTACTTTGACCCATGGAGCCCAGTACCTTTCCTTAAAGGCCGCTAATGTTGGAACAGATCGCCTTTTTTCCGATAAGGAAATACCTACAACTCCTGACTCAATCCGGATCTATGCCCATTTAGTGCGTAGCATCTTAGACGATAATTGCGTAAACTGCCACAATGCGGATAAAATGAAAGGCGGATTGCGCTTGGACTCCTACGAAGGAATGCTGAAAGGAGGGGAAACAGGGCCGGCCGTAGTAAAAGGACAAAGTAGCAATAGTGAATTATTCCATCGGATTACGATGGACCCCAATAGTCGGAAATTTATGCCCTCCAAGGGCGATCCCTTGTCTTATCCTGAAATCCGCCTGATTGATTATTGGATCAAAAATGGCTTGTCTCAGGAAAGCAGCATTACTAACGATTCCTTGGATCAGGAAATAAAAGGCTTAATCGAAAACTACTTTGGATTGTCACTGATCGAACGATCCATGGTCGAAAAAAGGCCGATCGGTGCAGCCACTCCTCAGCAACTAGAGCAACTACGAGCACAGGGCTATTTGGTGCAGGTTTTGTCGGATGAGGTCAACTATTTAGAAGTTAGTCCAACTACCAATTGGTCTAAGTCAAATTTAAAAGCTTTAGTGGACCTAAAAAAACACATTTCATGGTTGGATTTAGCTAATCAAGAAATTGATGACCAGGATTTAAAAACAATTGCCCGACTGCCTCATGTGACCCGACTGCAGTTGTCACAAAATCCGATTACGGATGCCGGTATTCGTCACTTATCTGACTTGCAGCACCTGGAATCGCTTAATGTGTATGGTACTAAAATAAGTGATGATGCACTAGAAATATTTGCTGAATGTAAAAATCTCCGGTACCTATACCTTTGGGAAACGAAGATAAGTGAGGCAGCCGTTGCCAAGTTGCGCAGGCAACGCCCTGATCTGAAGGTTGATGACGGAAGTTTGTTTGAGGATTGGATAATTGCAGATGATGTTAAATAGACTTTATTCTAAACAATTTTTTTATAAAAAAAAGTCATCCCAAATCTAAAATTCGGGATGACTCATCTTTTAATTTTTGGATCGGATCGCTTAGTACCCAATATGTTGGTTGAGGTAATTAAAAGATCGAGTCCGGGCTAAAGCTCTTGAAGCCTGGTTATTTCCTGCATTTTGGCTGGGTCGATCAAAGCTGTGTCCCGTATTTTGATAGGCATGAAAATCGAGAAATACGCCTTGGTTGGCACCGCCATTTTGTACTCGATCAACAAAGGCACGAGTTGTTGTTTTACCCGGATTATTGACAGTTCCAATATCGATATCAGCATCATCTTCTCCGTGATGGATCATCAGATTATTATTCATCCGATATTTAACCGCTACTCCCTCTCCAGGGAAATAATCCGTGAAGTAGCCAAAGCAATAAGTACCTCCATAGTAGGCAATAGCAGCTTCTATATTTATCGTACTTACAGAAAAAGGAGCTTGGTAACCATTTTGAATATCATATTCATTATCCCCCTCTTTTACGCTCCATTTTAGCATCGGATTTTGAGCCATACGGCCTCCGGTATAATTATAATCATGAATGGCCGCTATTGCAGCTGTTGCACCATGAGAAAAACCGACCAGGGCAATTTCGCCGATAAACTTAGATTGACCAAAAGTACGTAACCAACTAATCCGGCTTACACCGCGCTTCACATCTTCTGCGCGTACCATATAAGGTGCGAAACCAACATCATTTGGTGGTTCTACACCAATATAGTCGGGTTCACCCTGTGGAAGGGTTCGATTAGGTGACTTGAAACTATTGATTACAAAAACGGCAAACTCGCGATCGTGCATTTCCGCCACCCATTCTTCTAATTGTGGCGTTAGGCTATTGATTCCAGTAAAAGAATCCGTATTCGGGTTGTTACCATCTAAGGCACCACCTGAGCCATGTAATAGAACAACTACATTATAGACCAGCCGATCTTCTTCTGGAAGAAGTAAATACCCTTCCAATAAATCATTGTTTCCTCCTCGGAATTGAATGATCGATCGTTTGGCATAGTGTGGGTTTAATTGATACTGCTCTTCGTCGAGGTGATGCAATAAATCAGGAGCTTGAACAATAGGTTCGAGGTTAACAATACCTTCTTTGGGTTGAAATTTGGTTTGTATAAATCCATTAGCATAGTCGCTTTCCTGATTACAGGAGAAAAAACCAAGGGTAAAAATAAGCAGCCAGGTGTTTACAATTTTTAAAAATTTCATTGGGAAAATTAAGTGTTATTGATTAAAATAATTGTGTTTACAAGGAGGAGTGTAAACAACGATGGAGGTATGACCCCTTTGTGAGGAAAATTTAATTTCTCAATAAAAAAAGGCTCAAGTTGCCTTCTACCTTTAAGAAGCAAAGGTCATTGGAGTGCTTGGCTAAAATAGTCGAGGAAACTTATTAATGATTTGAAAACCAAGCAATTAATAAATTTTTAGCAGTCAGGTACATCTAAAAAAGGCTGTACATTATTCCCTCAACAGCTTTCC
>CAXIDD010000147.1:0-10060 GCA_964021975.1 uncultured Saprospirales bacterium
GGTAAATACCAGCTATCAACTCAGCAGAACCATAATGATCCGCCATATCAAAGGTGGTCAACCCAGACTGGGCGTAAGCGTCCATATGCTCTGCGGTAGCCGCTAAATCTAGTTGCTGACCATCTCTTTCCATATCGGCGATTTGCCAAAGCCCAGTTAATATTTTAGAAATTTTCAGGTCCGGCGCAAGCGTAGTAGTAGGTATGGTTGTTGACATTATTTGTGTTTTTTCACCACTCAGACTATTAAGTGAAAGTTAGAATTTAATTTGGAGGTAAAACTTTAAAATGCTCTTTGAGATCAATGCCATTTTGCCTTAATTGTTTGATTTTCCATAAAAAAATCAGGGAAGCCAATCCCATTACCAGTAACCAAACCCAAGTAGAATGGAAGTACCAGGCCTCCACATCTGCCCTTAAATCCTTTAAGGTATGCATGACTAAAAATACACTTAAAAAGATCACCCCAGCTCCGGCTAATAAAACCTGAATGGTTCTAGATTGAAAAACTTTTATCTCTTTAGCTAAAGCAGGATTATAGTGATGAATGGTCAACACAGTTATACACATTAATAAGAAATTGACCAGCATCGCGGTCACCATAATATCGATCCCCAAGAAGAAATCTCCCGCAAAATGACTACCTAAAATACCAATACTCGCCATGATCCCACTAATAATAATAGCACGGACAGGCGTTTTTCTTTTAGGATCAACGTAAGCCACTTTTGTGGAAAAAATGCCATCTTCTGCCCAGGCAAACATCAAACGAGATACAGAAAGTAACATTGCGGGGAGATCGTTAATGAGCGCAATGGCCGCTCCCAAGGTAATCGCAATGGCCCAGCTTGGTGACAAAACATAAGCCAAAAGGCCTGGAGCTGTTATGTCTTTTTGCGCGGCTTCTTCCGCTACAAACTGCCAAGGAACGGTGTGATAAACCGCCGCGGTGAAAATAAAATAATAAGCGCCTACCCCAAGTACTGCAATCCCAATGGCTATGGGGATTGAGCGCTGTGGATTCTTGGCTTCACCACCTGCCTGAGCGATCGAGTCAAAGCCAATGAAGCTGGAAAACAATAAAGCAGCAGCCGTTAAAAAGGTAGTAAAATCCCAGGAACTTTGCTCCTGGCTGATGGTTCGTCCTGTTTCTTCTAGCAAAACCTCCGCAAATATGGTCTGATCAAAAGAAAAACCCGCCACAATAACAATAGCGCCTAAACCAAACATCAAAAACATCAAAGGAATAAGGGTACGTTTATAAAATTCCAAGCCGATAATATTGATGATCACAAAACTCCACAATAACAGCATGGACAAAGTTAGTCGTACAGCCCCAATATCTAACCACACAGCCCAACTATCCCAACTCAAAGCAGTGGCTATATCTCTGAAAAAAGGAATAATCACATAGGAAATAACCCCAATAACAATTGATAAGCCAAACCATTGTGAAAAACTAGCAATAAATCCTAAATATGGGTTTAGACCTCGACTAGCATAAAGATAACTTCCTCCAGCTCGTGGCATGGCGGAACCTAAAATAGCATAAGCCGAAGCGGCCAATATTGCGGGCAAAGCCGCCAGTAAGAAAGCAGGTAATACGTCTGCTCCAATTCCAGCTACATTCCGCTGGATCATAAAAGGCACTACGTAAACAGAAGCCCCTAACATGGAGCAAATACCAGTAGCAGCTAAGGTTAGAATACCCAATTGTCGACTTAGTCCCGGGCCATCATTTTTTTTCATACAATCACCAATTAGAAGTTTTATTGAGGCAAAGTAAGGGCTAAAGATATTATTTTTGTGCATAAGTAAGCGCCAAAGCAAAACTTATCGACAAACCTACTAAGCGCTATTGACAATCTTTGAAAACAAAAATATGCCTTACCTTGACTTAAGCCACCTATTACACAATGACATCAGCATCTTTCCAGGTGCATCTCAGCCCAATTTTGATATTATTCACACCATAGCTGAACATGGATTCACAGAGCGGTCTATCCAGATGACCAGTCATATGAATACACATATTGACGCTCCTATCCATATTTTAGAAGGAACCAAAACCTTAGATCAATTTCCTTTGGAAAAATTTATTGGCTCGGCCACCGTGGTAGATTGTAGTCATTGTCAAACCATAACCATTAATCATTTAAAACCATTTGAAGAAAAAATAGCTCAACACGACTTCTTACTTTTTTATACCGGCTGGCAGCATAAATGGGGCAAAGCAGCTTACGCAAAAGACTTCCCAACCTTAGTACCTCAAGCTACCCAATGGTTGCTGCAATTCAAGCTAAAAGCAATCGGTTTTGATGTATTATCGCCCGATCCAGTTAGTAGCACGCTTTTACCCAATCACAAAATCTTATTAAATAAAGAAGTCTTGATCATCGAAAATTTAAACAATCTTGATCAATTACTGGACCAATCTTTTACATTGTATTGCTTGCCTTTACCCATTCAAGATGCGGATGGCGCACCAGTAAGGGTAATTGCCCAGTTATAGAAGTTATTTGGGTTCCCAGCTAGTTTTGAAAAAGGATATAAGCGTTCAGAGAAGTAGCAATCAAGAGCCAAATAAAATACGGCGCGACTAGCAGGGCTTTAGCTTTTATAATTGACCAATAAGTAAATAAAAAATACCCCACTAAAATCGTTAGTGAACTAATTACAACTAAAGCCAAGGCCACTTCTTTGAAATAAAAGAAGACTGGATTCCAAAGTACGTTTAAAACCCACTGCACCCCAAAGAGTATAATCAAGGTCTTTTTGTTTTTTGTTTTATCCCAGGCATAAGCCATGAAGAAAGCAAAACAAATCATAATGGTCGTCCAGGCAGCACCGAATACCCAACCTGGAGGCGTCCAAGGTGCCTGATTCATATTGGTATACCACTCCGAAGAGGTTCCGGGGCCGGTAAAGAATCCACCAATACCTAAAGCTGCAAAATTTAACACGAGAAAGATCAATACTCTAGCAAGCATAATTATATTTTTTGTTGGTTTTAAGCCTTTTGAATTAAACTATCTTAAGGTCTATCATTTTTTTTGATTTCCAATGACTCTACTGTAATATTAGACTTTATTCTAAATAATTTTGTATGGCCAAAAAATGTCTTTTAAATTCACTCTGCGTTACGTACTCGCCTTCATAGCTAAGGCTATGAGGCTCCGTGCGCGCCTTGATTGAAAATAAAATCCAAGTTTTTGACTCATAAAACTATTTTAGAAAAAAGTCTATTGTAAAAACTGAACCATAAGAATGTTCAATTCAATGAAAGCATTAGTAAAAAGTCTGCTCCTATGTTTATTTGTAGGCCCTTTAAACGCTCAGCTACCTCCTGACTTTTACGACCAATTGTATGCCAATGGATACAATTTCCCTATCTCTTTAGAATTTTCGGCCGATAATCAACTGTATATTGCAACTAAGGGAGGCCAGATATTCGTGATCGATAGTAGTGGTGCTAAAGTAGACCAACCTTTAATCGACATCTCTGAAGAAGTAACCGCATGGAGTGATCATGGTTTATTAGATTTCGCATTAGATTCCGATTTTACCAGTAATGGCTACATCTATTTATTATATAGTGTTGACCCCCATTATCTAAATTTTTTCGGTACGCCCCAATATTCTAAAGATTCCACCGTAATCAATGATGCCACCATTGGCCGAGTGACGCGCTTCCAAGCAGATCCGAGTACTCAATTTACCACAATTATTCCACAAAGCAGGAAGGTCATTCTAGGAGAAACTTGGAGTACAGGAATCCCTTTAATTTATGAATTTCATGGTCTCGGATCCATTGAAGCAGCTTTGGACGGTACCCTTTTGATATCGGCAGGAGATGCAACGGGCAATCTAGGCGTAGATATTGGCGGAGATGAATTTGGGTCCATGGCATCACGAGGGCTAGAGTTAGGTATACTGACCAAGGATATGGATATTGGATCCTACCGTGCCCAATACAAAGGCGCTTATTCAGGCAAAATACTAAGAATAGACGCCGAAACAGGCGATGGCTTACCTAGTAATCCTTTTTATGATTCCGCACAGCCAAGAGCACCCATCTCTCGAATTTGGGCTATGGGACTACGCAATCCTTACCGCATTTCGATTAAACCCGAGACCGGTAGCCATTATCCAGCAGATGGGAATCCTGGAACTATCTTTGTTGGTGATGTAGGAAATGGTGCCTGGGAAGAACTGAACATCGTCACTAAAGGTGGTCAAAACTTTGGTTGGCCGATCATGGAAGGCATCGATCTAAACTGGAGTTTCTGGGTGGGTGAGGTCCCCAATAACGCCCTAGCTAAGAATCCGCTTTTCCAGGACGGAGCCTGTAATCAGGAATTTTTCCATTTCCGAGAACTATTCATTCGGGATAATGCCCTCAACGATCAACTTCCACTCAATCCCTGTAGCGGTACAGAAGTCATTCCAAGCCAACACTTAATGAAAGAAACCCTTCCGGTCCTAGCGTGGAGTAATCTACTCTGGAATCAACCAACCAGGGCTATTGCTCCAATTTACAGAACGACAGATGGGGTGGCAGAAGGTTTAGAAGTCACCGAAGAACGATCAGCAGTTGAAAGTGATGCTTTTGATGGTTACTCTAGCCTTGCGGGCGTTTATTATACCCAGGGCAATTATCCAGAAGAATACCACAATACCTATTTCGCAGTGGATTTTGCCGGTTGGATCAAACGTTTTGAATTTGACGATAGCCTGCGTCTGGTTAGTGTAAAGCCTTTTCATGACCAAGTAAAAGACATTATTCATTTAGCTGCTCACCCTGAAACTGGCGACCTTTTTTACATTAATCTTAAAGGTGAGATCCGGAGTATTAACTATGGGGGCAATCCACCTCCTAAGGCGGTAATTGAAGTAGATCAAAATTTTGGTGTAGGCCCATTAACTGTACAATTCGATGCCAGTGCTTCTACCGCAGCAAAGTCTTCCATTGTAGACTACGAGTGGGACTTCGGAAATGGACAAAAAAGTACTAAGATACAGCCTAGCTTCACTTTCCAATCCAATAGCGATGCTCCCCAAAGTTTCACAGTTCAGCTTACGGTAAAAGATTCTTTAGGCTCTACGGCTACTACCGAAAAAATCATTTCGCTCAATAATACGCCGCCTAAAGTAAGAATTAGCAGTTTCCAGGATGGAGATCAATATTCTATTGAGGCGACCTCCTTGCTGCTGCTACAAGCCGAGGTAGAAGATCTGGAACATTCCCCCGAAGAACTCCAATACGAATGGCGGATATTTTTACATCATAACGATCACTACCATCCGGAACCTGCTATTTATGATGCAGATGCTTATACCTTAATTAGTCCCTTAGGTTGTCAAAATGAATTGTATTGGTATAGGATAGAACTTACCGTTACGGATCCTGCAGGTTTACAGCGTCAAATTTCACAGGCGGTTTACCCCGATTGTGGCCCTTCTTTTTGGGATAAACCTAGCTTAGAGGCTGCGGTCCAAAATAAGACCATCGATTTGAACTGGCAAGGTCTGCAGTTTCCTGAGAACACCATCTTCTCGATCCAACGCAGCGCAGATTTATTCGGTTTTAAAAATATAGGTACGGTACAAGCCCTTCCCAACCAAGGAACTTATACCTTTTCAGATCCAGCTCCTATGCTTGGGAATAATATTTACCGGATTAAAGCACGGACACCAGCAGGTGCTTTTCGTTATACAACACTAGCCAGTGCCACTTATCCTAAGCCATTGGACTTACAGGTTTTGCCCAATCCAGCTAAAAACTTTTTTGATGTTGAAGTAAAACAGGTTAGTAATTCAAAGGTAGAATTTGAATTATACGATGTTGCCGGAAGACGCCTTTTAAAAACCAATTGGCCTGCTCAAAATGGAGTTGATTTCTCGAAGCGCATCTGGACCACGAGCTTAGCCAATGGGACTTATATCTATCGGATTATTAACGGAGACCAATCCTCTAGTGGAAAATTGTTGCTAAGCAAATAATGCCAATACATCCGCGGCCATAAAACTGCTGCCACCGATAAAAATCAAATCTTCAGCATTAGCAAATGATTTTGCAGATTGCAGGGCAGTTTCCACGTTTGGATACGCCATTCCGGTGAGGCTTTCATCATCTACCAAAGTCATGAGTTCATTTACAGGCAATGCTCTCGGGACCGAAGGTTGCGTCCAATAAAATTGAGCATCCTTAGGAAGTAATTTTAATAATTCACAGTGGTCTTTCCCTTGTGAAAAACCGATGATGAGGTGGAGTTTTTTGTAATTATAGGACATTAGTTGCTCCATTGCCAATGCCACACCGTTTACATTGTGCCCACTATCTGTAATGATGGTAGGTTCCTGGGCTAGTATCTGCCAGCGACCGATGAAATAGGTCAATTCTTTCAATTGACCAAAGCCTGTTCGAAAAGCTTTTTCCGGCAAGGAAAAATTAGAACGCAAAAGTAAAAGGGCTTGAATTGCCGTTCGTAAATTTTGTACTTGGTAGGCCCCAGAAAGATCAACTTTAAAGTCTGAAAATAAGACCTCTTTTTTATGCTTGACCTCTAGTTTCATTTGCCCCATTTGCTCGTTTTTGAGTTGAACGTCTATTAGTTGGTCCGCAAAATAGATAGGAGCCGAATGTTGTTGAGCAATATTTTGAAAAATAGCCCTTGTTTCGGAATGTGTTTCTCCGATTACTACCGGCTTATTGGTTTTAATAATGCCCGCTTTTTCCGTGGCAATTTCAGGCAAGGTATCTCCCAAAACATCCATGTGGTCATACCCAATATTTGTGATAACAGAAAGCAACGGATTTACTACATTGGTAGAATCTAGTCGGCCGCCTAATCCTGTTTCAATCACGGCTACATCAACTGCTTCCTGAGCAAAGTAATCAAAAGCCATAGCCACGGTCAATTCAAAATAAGAAGGCTGAAGGTCTTCGATTAATTGGTAATGGTCATTAACAAAACTCAGTACGGTTGATTCCGAAATCAGCTGACCATTAATTTTCATCCTTTCGCGAAAGTCAACATAGTGAGGAGAAGTATAAAGTCCCACTTTCAATCCACTGGCTTGTAAAACGGCAGCAATCATATGACTAGTAGATCCTTTGCCATTCGTTCCAGCAAGGTGTACGCAAGGATAGCGCTGCTCCGGATTTTGAAGGGCTGCTAGCAGTACTTTGATATTATCCAGGCCTGGCTTGAAAGCCTTACCGCCCAATCTTTGGTACATCGGCAATTGCGCGTACAAAAAAGAAAGCGCTGACTCATAAGTGCTAAATTTTTGGGTCATAAATCATTAATGCTATTGAAATAGGGTGAGCTGATCGGAATCAACTCACCCTTTTAATATCTATTAGATTCTAATTATTTAGTCGCTATTTAAGCTTAAAGGTATAAGTAATCGTACCACACTGCTTATCCAATTGACCAGGAGAGAAACGCCACTTACGGGCATTTGCTAAGGCTTGTTGCTGAGCACTGGCGCCAGCTGAGGTTCCTTTTAATTGGACTCTAGCCTCAGATACACTTCCATTATTGCCTACACAGAGGTAGATGACTACGGTACCACGTTCAGTCGCTTTAGATAATTTGGGGCTTGCCACGATACCACGACCGCTTAAACCACCACCTACATTAGAGCCTACCCCATCACTGACACCAGAAAGGTTATCAGAATTAGGATCACCATCAGGATCTCCTTGATTGCCAGACTTTCCTGTATCTCCTTTTCCTTTTCCACCACCAAAAAGTCCACCAAGTTGATCTTTTGTCTTCTGAGCAGCTTCCTCTTTTCTCCGTTGAGCTTCAGCTGCTTCTTGGCGCTTGCGCTCCGCTTCGGCTTGTCTTTGTCGTTCTGCTTCGGCTTCTTGTTCTTTTTTGATTCGATCAGCCTCTGCTTTTTGCTTACGTTCCTTCTCTTGTTCTCTAAGTCTGATCGCTTCTGGGTCCTCCGTAGTAACGATCTCTTTTTCAGGTTGAACTTCCGGCTCTGGTTCAGGTGCCGTCTCTGGAGTTGGAGGAGGCGTAGCTGCTTCCGGTTCCGGTGGAGTTGGCACAGGCTCGGCTGGTTCTGATGGTCCTGCATTATCATCCCCTTGACCTTGATCAGGGAGTCCCAGGTTTATTAATATACCTTCTTGTCCAGGCGGAGGTGTTGGATACGTTAAAAACGGCATCAACATTAGGATAATCACAGCGATTGCGAAGGCAATACTGGCATTACGGCCCTTCCGTTTATGCTCCAATTCTTGTGCTTCATATATTGCTTCCATAATATTTAGTTTTGATGTCGCTTATAGGATGCAAAACACCTATAAAATACACAAACTTTTTTTAAAAAAGTTGCATATACTATTTTTCTGCAGCCAAAATACCATCGGCATCTAGTTTAAGCGCAATATTCATAACGGCAACTACGTCCTGTACTGGCGTACTTTTAGCGTGTTCAATTACAAACTTAAACTTACTAGAACTACGTCGGGCACGTGCTGTCAATTCTTGATTTAATACATCCAAAGACATCCTTCTGCCGTTTAAGAAATATCGGCCTGAATTATCAATCTTCACTCGATCAATCTGACTAGGGACACTGGTACTTGCTCTAGAGCTTCCAGGCAACTTTAAATTAAGTGCATTGGGCGCGACTAGACTTGAGGTCAGCATAAAAAAGATCAATAACAAAAAGATAATATCCGTCAAAGACGACATATTAAATTCTGCACTGACTTTACTTCTTTTCTTTAATCCCATAATTTTAATGGTTTGCCGATTTGGTGATTTTCTGGTCTTTTTTGTTTAAACTTTTTCAAAAATTCAGCATAAACTTCCGATTTAAAACCTTGGGAAGTAGTGCTAATGCTAACCAAAATTTAGGTCTCAATCGGTTGTGTTGCAATGATTGCTTTCACCTTCAATTGAGAGGCGATCTTCATTAAATTGACCACATAGTCAAAGGGTGTATCCACCTCAGCTACAATCGTGATGGTATAATTTTCCCGTTCTGCCTCATCTGAATTTAATATCTCATTACTCAATGTACGCAATAAGGAACGATTGGGAACCACATTTCCAGCAATTTTATGCTCCCCATCATTTGTAATCGTAACCACTACTGATACGGGGGCAACTGTCTTAGAATCTGACTTTGGCAACTCGAATTCTTCGATCCGCACAAAATTAGAAGTCAGCATGAAAAAGATCAGTAAGAGAAAGATGATATCCGTTAAGGAAGACATACTAAACTCCGCACTGGTTTTATTTTTCTTCTTTAAAGCCATTTTTTAGCGATTATTGAAGTGATGAAGTGGTTAGGCAGTTGGTTCTTGCAATAAGTCCATAAACTCAACGGTCGTACGCTCCATCTTAAAGACCACTTTTTCAACATTAGCTACCAAAAGATTATAGCTAACAAACGCAGTAATACCAATGGCCAAACCAATTGCAGTGGTAATCAAAGCCTGATAAATACCACCGGCCAAAACAGATGGGGTCACATTTTGCTGGGTTGACATTTCATAGAAAGCCAAGATCATACCCGTAACCGTTCCAAAGAATCCAATCATTGGAGCAGCACCTGCAATACTAGCTAAGGTGGAGAGATTTTTTTCCATACGGAAAATTTCCAGGTTACCGACATTCTCAATAGCTGCATCAATATCTCGGAGTGGCTTGCCTATCCGTTGGATACCTTTTTCAACCATTCTGGCAACTGGAGAATCAGAAGATTGACAAAGCGCTTTAGCTCCCTGAATATTACCAGCCTGAACATTTGCCCGGATATTATTCATAAAATTAGTGTCTATCCGACCAGCTTTTTTAATGGCGCTGTAACGTGAAACGAAAATATATACAGCTGCAATCGCCAAAACAAATAATACAATGTAGATCACCCAACCTAATAGGTTGGTATCACTAATCACATCAAAAATACTTTGAGATTCTTGCTCCTGCTCGAAGCCTTCAAGTGTCTGGAAAAGAAATAATGTCTTGTAAAACATGGATGACTGTTTTCAAATGTTGGTTAATCAACGAAGATGTTCCATTGGAACG
>CAXIDD010000148.1:0-10026 GCA_964021975.1 uncultured Saprospirales bacterium
CGATGCCCATAATGCCTCCCGTTAGAATTCGTTGGCTGTCACTGGAAAAACTGGCGCAAGTTAGCGGGTTATCCATATCCGAAAAGTCCTTTAACAGGCGACCTTCCAAGTCCATCAGCAGCGTAGTGCCTTCATCGCTAAAGCTCAATATTTTCTGGCTATCCGGACTAAAAACCGAACCTGCTACTGCATCTTCAAACGTGGTAATATTTCGCAACAATTGCCCTTCAACACTCCATAGCTTCACGGTCTTATCTCCGCTACTGGTTAATATTTTTTGCCCATCAGAACTAAAATAGGCGGCCGTAAGATAGTCATCGTGTGCGTTGATGGTTCTGATCAAGTTGCCAGAAGTATCCCATATTTTGACCGTCTGATCTTGGCTGGCGGTTAAAAGGCTACGGCCATCTGGTGCAAAATCTACATTGGTCACCCAGCTGCTGTGTCCTGAAAAAGTTTGCAAAACCTGCCCTTGTAAGTTCCAAATTTTGATTTCCAGCGCATCATTAGTAGTAAGAATAGATTGACCATCCGGCGCGAAAGCAGCCGTCACAAACACGCCCTCTGATACTTCCTGAAAAGAAGTCAACAGTTGACCATCCAAAGACCATAGATAAGCAGTAGATTCATCATTACTTGCCGTAAGAATAGATTGACCATCCGGCGAAAATTGTGCTACACTAATACTGGTTTTATGCTGTTTGATGGTTTGGAGTAGACGTCCTTCCTTTGTCCAAATTTTGACGGTCCCCTCATACCCTCCTGTTAGAATTAATTGGCCTTCCGGTGAAAAATCAACGGAAGAAATCAAGGAAGAATGTCCTTGGGGAACAATTAAGCTTGGTTTTTGCGCTTGTAAGGTGGTGAGGCAACAACCTAGCAGTAATAGTAGTGATAAGCATCTCATAGTTGGAAGGTATTTAGTAGAAGCAAGGTAATTTACGGAAATTCCAACTTATGTAAAAGCTTATACTTTTAATACTTATTTTCAATAGCTTCTTTCAACTTGGCCTCACTTTTACAATAATAGGTACCATTCCCATCTTTCAAACACCCATTTTCTGTTTTCACCAAACGATCAATATTAATGACATCGATATAAGTAGAATCTTGGTTAAGGATCACCAAATCTCTAGCCGTGATAAATTTCCCACCTGTTAAAAAGCTTCCTGCCTGACCTTCAATTTTAAGCGTATAAGTACCATTAATACTAAAATCAAAATCACAAGTTGTCTCTTCCCATACGCCGGTGTAGGCCCCATTAACGATGCGCATTTCTCCATTGCAAGTGGTCAGCAAGACTAATAAGAAGGAAAGCCAGAATATTAGATGAGATTTCATAGATAAGTGCTTATAGTTTTACCTAATATTTCGGAGAATGAATACGCCCTTACTTGCCAGGCACATTTTCATGTCCATACGGACAGTGACGGCAGGCACTACCACAGCAATAACCCCGCTTGAGGTGGAACCATTCTTTTAATACCCAAAGTGATCCTTCCCGGTAAAAATCAATACCTTCTACCAGTTTTTTACTAGGCATAGCGTAATACTTAGCAATTTCATTGGGCCTTTCGCCAGCCATAATCTCTTGAACTATTTTTCCTGCCTTTGGCTCAATTACTTGTTGCAGGCAATCTCGACACAAGCAGCCAGTAGCCTCCTGAGGACTGATTAAGGCTGGAAAAGTAGCACACCAGCAACCCCGAATGGCATCGGCACTACATTCGAAAGCAGACTGACAACGGGTGCATTCTTTTTTCACGCAAGTGGAATCTGTAAACAACTCAGGCTGAACAAAAACATTGCCCAGCCTGAAAAGCTATTTTGAAAATAAATTTTATGCCGCTAGACGCAACTTTGGATAACGCATTTTGAACCATTCAAAAGCGCCAAACATCAAAGTACCGTAAACTAAAGTACCAATCAAAAAATTGCGTTCAAATGGAATCGCGGCTACCAGACAAGCCCAAAAACCCGCTAAAGTTTTGGGGTACATTGTCCCTGCTGCCCAAACGCCAAAGTCGGTCACTATCCAGTGAATAAACACGATTACCAAGCTGGAAAGCAAAAAGTTAGCAACGCGCTTTTGCTTCATTAACAGGCGACCGGTAATGACCATCAGTGCAATAGCACCGTAGACCCAAGCTGCACCCTCGTATAAAAAAGTCCAGGTACCACCCCAATAAGCAAAACGTGCAATTAATAAATCACTAAGCAAAAGGGCTAATAATGGAAAAGCCAAGGCTTTGGTATTTTTGAAGTATGCACCTCCAAAAAGCGCCATTGCTCCTACGGCAGAAAAATTAGCCAAAGGCGCAAATGCTGCGTCTAAACTTAGAATGACCCGTACTGCCGCAATGATTAAAATAAATAATGCTATGACACCTAGTCTAATTTGATTGGGTTGTTTATTGAAGTCCATTTTACTGAATATATTTCGTTATTTGATTTAGTTTTATTTAAGCTATTGCTGCTTTAAAAGGAGAAGCGAAGTCCTCCCAGGAAAACGCGACCAAGTGAATTGAACCCATAAACTTCGTTAAAAGATTGGTTGGTCAGGTTCTTCAGGTCTGCAAATATCGTTAATCTTTTTTCCAAAAGCTGAAACTCCGCATACAAATTTAATAAATAATAGTTATCTAACAGGACGGGTTCGGCTGCAAAAAAGTTGTCGGGATTAAAAAATAAATCATCTCGATCATCAAGATATTGAAATTGCGCGGAAACTAAAAGGTTTTCTATAGGCCGGTAAGTCCCCGAAAGGCCAAAAGTATGTTTGGGCCTGCGGGTAAGGTTATTGAAGGTAGTATCTTGCTCGGCATCTATGACCGTCGTAATTTCGCCATCCAAATAGCTGTAATTAGCGGCTACTTGCCACTGATCGTTTGGACGCCAGCCCACTTCCAAGTCAATTCCTTGATCATCCTGTTGATCTTGATTAAAATAACCTGGACCAAAAGCAAAAACAATGACCTCTTCAATTTGACGATTAAAATAAGACGCTCTGGCAAAAAAACCTTGATTTTGAATACCATACTGTAAACCTGCTTCAAAGGAACGGCTGGTTTGTGGATCTAGTTCCGGATTGGCACCGAAAGCACCGTACAATTGGGATAATAAAGGTGCTTTGAAACCTGTAGTATAATTTCCAAAAACCTTTACCTCCGTACTCAACCAATAAGCTAATGCTAAAGAACCATTGACATTAGAACCAAAAGTAGAGTGGTTGTTATACCGTAAGCCAGCCTCCGCACTCCACTTTTCTGCTTGATAAATCAAGGTTGCATATGGACTAATAATGGTTTCACTTGGATCGATTTCGGCAGCTGCATCGTCCAGGATTTGCACTTGCTGGAAATTTAGCCCCGCAACCAGCTGGAGCTGCTCTTTCAAATCATAGTTTACCCAAGCATCTGCGTTGTGGAAACGCCCCTCAAAATCATTGACACCAAAAGTAGAGTTAAAAGTCCGCTGGGTTTGGGTGTAACCATAATTGAAATAAGTACGCAGGCGTTCTTGATTCCAAGTAGCGTTGACGCCTGTATTTAGAACCGCAGATTCGTATTGATTATCAGCGTCGGTGAAAGCCCCACCATCATAATCTCCTTCAAATTCGTTGTAGCGTAGAAAAGGTTGGATGCGCAATTGATCACTAACACGATAGCCTAATTTGACCTGAGTATTGAGTGCATTGAAGCCATCCTTATCAAATGCTCCGGTATCATTGAGGTCTACAGCTTCATTGATTCCATCGGTACTTTGGGTGCCGGCACTTATTTGATAATCAAAGTTACCTAAGGTCCCATTAGCACCAACTTGCCCTTTGAAGGTATTAAGAGAACCGTAAGCTAAGTTACCATTCACCTTAATGGCCTTATCCCCGGCCGAACGGGTAATGATGTTGATTACACCTCCCAAAGCATCTGAACCATACAGCGTAGACTGACTCCCTTTAAGAATCTCAATTCGTTCGATCTGATCCAAACTTAGGAGGCGTAAATCAAAAGTCCCCCCTACCCCCGAAGGATCCGTTAGTGGCTGTCCATCGATTAATAATAGAGTGTTGTCATTCCCCGCGCCACGGAGATATAGATTCTTGTTTAATCCTGGATTACTGTAGGCTCCATTGATGATGATCCCACTTTGCTCTTGTAGCAATTGGCTCATATCTTTTCCAAGGTTTTGATCAATCGTTTTACGATCAATAACAGAAACAGGTTTAATGGTTTGCCGTAAAGGCAATGACGATTTAGAATGCGTGACCACAACTTCTTTGAGGTCTAAAGTGTCTGCAATTTCTTGTGCTTGGATAGTTTGTACCGTACACAATAGCATTAAAAATGAAAATAATTTGTAGCTCATTTTTGAACAAGTTAAATGGTTCGTCTGTACAAAAGGCTTTTCATCTCCTATTTACATGAAAGGCTTTTCGTCCAGATTAAAAATGAGGCAAGCGGCAAATGCAAGAATGGCAAGGAAAATGGGTGTTTGACACCAAAGGAAAGGGTATCAAACCAACCTACAAGATCGGTTGCACACTCGAGACCTTTCCTCCGAAAGCCTAATAATGTCGTTGCGCAGGCAGGTCTTCTGACTTACGCTAACTTTTAGCACCTTCCCATGTCGCATTACTACGGCACAGTGGTTATTGCTAAAAGGTCCTGTGCTGACGAAAATTTATTTTTGGAAAAATAAATTTTATCAGAACGGGCAGCGCTTACAGCAGCGGGGACTGTTCCAGATTCACACTGGATTCCCTTTTAAGGAAATGATAAAACAAGTTGGAGTTAGTTTTATCATTTTCACCTATGCAGCCACAAATGTAGGTTTTATTTTTAGAGATCGACCATTTAAAATAGAGAAGGTTTATTTTTGTACAAAAAATATATGGTCCTACAACAAGAAATCACTTTACCGGCCTTTCCTCGCGGTTATCATTTAATCACTGGTCAAGTAATGCAGCAAATAGATTTTGATGGCAATGGTTTGTTGCATATTTTTATCAAGCACACTTCGGCGGCGATCACCATCAATGAAAATGCAGATCCTACGGTCCTAGAAGATTTTGAAAGCATTTTTAATAAAATAGTGCCCGAAAACATGCCTTTTTTGAAGCACACCATTGAAGGGCCAGACGATATGCCAGCACATATTAAAGCCGCAATGATTGGTTCTTCGATTACCATTCCAATTAAGAACGGCTGGCCTAATCTGGGAACTTGGCAGGGGATCTATTTATGTGAGTTTAGAAACCATGGTGGGCCCCGAAAATTAGTGCTCACCTATTATTCTTAGTACCTATTCAACAATATTAGTGGAAAAGTTATTTAAAACAGGATTTGATTATCTTGCGTTAAATATAATAAACCTCAAAACACTAAATGGTCCCTTGTAAAAACTGTGGCTCAGAAGTTATTGGTCGCTTTTGTTCAAATTGTGGACAAAAACGGGATACTAAACCTTTGACTTTCGTTTCTATCTTACGTACGGCCATAGCTACCATTACAGAATTAGACCGTGGTTTTTTATACAACCTCAAGCACCTCACCATTGATTTTAAAGAAACAGTCCTGGGTTATTTGGATGGTAAGCGAATTAGGGTTTATAATCCGATCAGCTATGCTTTGATTGGGGTGTCACTCATGATATTAATCAGTGCACAGTTCGGTGCTAGGGTCAATTTAGATGGCCCTAGTGGTGCCATGGCACAAGCCGACACCTATGGCTTTGGGTTTGCATATGGTCAGTTTATCACTGCCAACGTAAAATACATTTGGTTGTTAGGTATTGTATTTTTTGCCTTACCCGCAGCGCTTTTCTACAGGCAGCGTCGTCTGACCGAACACATAGCCATTCAGGCATTTATCATTGGACATTCTTCCTTTATTTGTGCCGTATTTTTTCTATTGTGGCCTATTAAATTCCCAGGTAATCCTATTTTACTAGCCGTCATGCTGGCACTTAACATTTGGGTATATTGGAAGATGGATCGTGAACTATTTTCTCCACTATTTGGGCCTTTAATTTTCATCTTTGGTCTCATTATGCTCATTATCTTACCGATGCCTATTTATGCTGTGTATCACAAAATTACAGAGAAACCCATCCAGCAAGAAGTAGTTGTTCAAAATCTAAAGTATCCCTGGAGTATTGCTTTTCTTTCAGATACGACTGCGCTGGTAACTGAAAAAGATGGCACGCTAAAAAGGGCTAACCTAAAAAGTGGGCAACAAACTGCTATCCAAGGGATGCCCAAAGATTTAGTAAAAGACATTAGAAGCACCGATGAAAGAGACAACGCAGGACTTTTTGAAGTATTACTAGATCCAGATTTTGTTACCAACGCCTGGGTTTATTTGTCCTATACTGCAAAATTAGACGGTGGCACTACTACTAAAGTAATTAGAGCTAAATATGCTAAGGATAGTTTATATAATTCACAAACCCTTTTGGTTGTTGAGCCTCCCAGCGGAGATCGCTTCCATTACGGTGGCGGGATGGTTTTTGACAAAACCAATAAACTAATCATCAGTGTGGGCGAGCGATTTTACAATGAAAAAGATCAACCAGCATGGCCTGTTGCCCAAAACCCTAAAGATGCCCGTGGTATGATCTATCGAATTAATAGGGACGGAAGTATACCAGACAGTAATCCAGACTTTGGTCCAGACGCAGTTCCTGGTGCTTATGCCATTGGGATCCGAGCTACTCAGGGCTTGACTATGAACCCAAAAGATCAAAAAATCTGGTTTACAGATCATGGTGCCGTCAAAGGAGATGAAATCAATATTTTAGAAGCGGGTGCTAATTACGGCTGGCCAATAGTTACTACCGGAAAGTACCGAAATGAAGATTATACTCCACCTGCAAAAAGAGATAGCAATTATCAGAAACCTGTCTGGTACTGGATTGATCCTACGGCCCCCACTGGCCTAACTTTTTATTCAGGTGAATCACTTCCAGAGTATAAAAACCATTTATTTATTGCAGGCTTATCAACCGGCAGTCTTTGGGCCTTGACGACCAAAAAAGGCATCATTGTCAGAGGGAAAAATGTCTTGAAGGAAAGCCCAATACGTTTGCGTAAAGTGGCGCAAGCACCAGATGGTGAATTATATGTCTTGACAGATGAAGAAAATGGTAAAATCATTCGCTTATACCAGTAAGCAGATGTCTAATACTTAACACTATTTGAAAAATGTCTGCTTTTGGATTAATAATGTCCCAATCAGTAAGTGTATTCTGATGACATTTGTTGAAAATCACCCAACTGATGATCCTAAAACGCAAAATTATAATCCTCTTAACGGCTTTTCTATTTCATATCTTTTTACTTTCTGCCCAAGTTACTACCTACATCTGTACGCCGTGTGGTTTAGCTTGCGACAGCTTATCATTTAAGCAGCCGGGAAATTGTGCGCATTGCCAAATGGCATTATTACCAGTCAAAAACTACCTTCCTGAAATACAAGTAGATCAAAACCCTTTGCTCCAATCCTTACTAAATAATGTAGATAGAAGACAAATCAACCAGGTATTAAGTAGCATTACAGATCAAAGCGGTGCTCGTTTGATGGGCACTCAAAATTACCTCCAGGCACTCCAACAAGTTGAAGCCAGATTAAAGACGTACGGTTTTTCTGAAGTTCACAAAGAGGCATTTGGAGAAAACTTACGCAGTTGGGATTTAAAACGCTTTAATCTAGAATTATCAGCTCCAGTTTATCAAAATATCAATGCGTTTCCGCAAGCCTATGTGGAAGGAGTGAATGGAAGCATTGAAGCCCCAGTTTTGGTTGTTCCAGATGCCAGTCAGTTAGTGGATTACCAAGATCAGTTAGCAGGCAAAATTGTGGCTATTGGAAATCAATACAGCCCCCAAAGTGGGGTTTCCACCATTGCACTGTGGCGCAAAAAATTAAGCCGTGAACAGCTGCAAAGAGCCGCTGACAATCGAGACCCCAATGACCAGCAATTGGGCTATTATAGTAAACGTTCTACCTTGGCAGCCATAGCAAACAAAAAAAACTTGTACCAGCATAAAGACAGCATTCAAATTTTTTTAAGAAAGGCTGGTGCACTAGCTATTTTAGAAGCCAGCAGTGCTGAATTTGGTTTACTTCAAGTAGATGGCTGGGGCTTTACACCTGCTTATTATAGTAGTAAAAGTCCTAAAGCTCTACCCTCGTTTGTAATTGAAAATGAATTTTTTGGCCGTTTAATACGCCTACAAAACAATGGAATAACCCCTACTATGAATATCCAATTGGAGGCCACTTTCCCAGATACTCCAGAAAGACACCAAAACCTAATTGTAGAATTGCCAGGCACAAATCCAGATTTGAGTTCAGAAGTCGTCATCATGGGTGCACATTTGGACTCCTGGCACAGTAGCTTGGGCGTCACTGATAATGCGGTCAATTGTGCCGTTTTGATAGAAGCATTACGTATTTTAAAAGCCATTGACTTTCAGCCCGACCGAACGATTCGTTTAATATTATGGGGTGGCCATGAGCAAAATTTCCAAGGCTCTAGAAGCTATTTGGAGCAACACATTGGTGCCTTAGACGGAAGTAAAATTTTGCCAGCGCAACAGAAGGTAAGTGCTTATTACAACCTGGACAATGGGGCAGGTAAAATTAGAGGTGCTTACTTAATGGGCAACACCTCTGCCATTCCCTTCCTCCAGCCAATCGTCAATCCATTTGAAGAAAGCAAAACCCTCACCTTGCAATATGCCAATCAAAGTGATCACGAACTATTTGACTGGTTAGGAATTCCGGGCTTCCAAATGATTCAGGATCCATTGAGTTATATTCCGGTAACGCATCATACCAATCAAGATTATCAAGAATACTTTTCTATAGAAGATCAAGAGTACAACGCCTTATTTATGGCTTATTTAGTGGCCCAAACCGCCAATGCCGAGACCTTATTCCCCAGAAAAGTTTACCATCATCCACAACCTATTATGGATGGTAAAACTCGAATTAGGTTAGAAGGACATCAAGAGGCCCAAACGGTGAGTCTATTTGCTGACTTCAATAATTGGAATCTATATGGCACCAAATTAAAACGCGTCGATGGTGGTTGGGAATGTTGGTTGGACTTGCCTAAGGGGCGTCATTTGTATAAGTATATTATTGATGGAGACTACATCGCTCCGCCACATACCAAAAAGCATTTTCGGGATGATAATGGGCATGCGGGTCTGGCGGAGTTGGTAGTGAAGTGAGCTTTTTATTAGAAGCTATTTGAAAAAAAAATCCGTAAGTAAGCAAAAGTAAGCAGCGCGAATGACCTGCATTATCCCAATTTCAGAAGCCCTCTTTGATTGTCATCAAAGAGGGCTTTAAGGTTATTTGAAATTAGTTTTTAAATAACTTATTAGATGAATCAGGTTTCTGATTGGCTCCTACGCTTGTTAAACCTCCAAAATAATATTGAAATCCAATTGAAAAGTCAAATGTATTACTTTTAGTAATCGTCTGACGAACAACATTATCAATATTGGTATCAAAGTTACTACGAGCGTAATTGTACTTAATACTAGTCGAAATACCAATACCATTTTTCGAAATTATGGTTAGTCCAGGACCAATACCAAGTGCAAAAATATTGGTCTTGATACTCTGTGGATTTCCATTAATTTCCTGATTATCCGATGAGCTGCCAAAACCAAAAGTAGCTTCGAAAAACAGTGCCATATCTTCTGGGGCCAATGGTATGAAGTAGCGGGCGAACGGACCAAAGAGTAAATCACTATCCTTAACTAAATCTTTGTTGGGTTGATCAATTCGACTAAACGTATAATCCATCCCAACACCTAAAGCAAGATTATCAAAAGCAAAGTAACCTATTTTAGGTGCGATACTGAATTGTGTTGAAGATGGCCCAACACTTTCTTCCTTACCATTACCGGTGTCTTGTATGACATCAGAGCTAGCAGAAGATAGGCCAATCGTACTCCCGATTACAAAGTTACCCTTACCCGTAAACTGTGCATTTAATTCTTGACCATAA
>CAXIDD010000149.1:0-9993 GCA_964021975.1 uncultured Saprospirales bacterium
TTCCATTCGAGTTGGTACTACTTGATCCTGTTTTTGAAGGCCTTTACCTTCCAAAAATATTAGGCTTTTCTGTCCTACGAGGTGAAGTCAATGACAATTACAAATACATTCGTCCGCAGGATCATTTCAAAGAAGTACTATTGGCCATTTGTCAATCTGCTAATTTTGATATTTTAAAGAAAAGAATTGGCCAGTCCATTCAGATAGGATTCTCCTTAAGTAGTGATATTTGGGTAACCAACTTGATTGCAGAAGTAGTCAATAAAAAAGTACGTTATTACCTGCAATCCCAGAAACTGGAAAAATATCGGGTGCTAGAAGAGCGGCAACGAGGATACCGGCGCTACAAATCTCAATTCAAGCAGGAAGTCTTTATGACGGCCAACTTCCCAACGTCTATTGCCGAGTTGAATATTTTTAATTCTTCTTTGCAAATCTTCTTGAAACACCGCATCAACCTTAAAGAAGACAACAGTAGCCTAGATGCCCCCATGAATGCCTTCATTGAAAATGAAGCTTTCCATGGAAAGCTGGAGCATATGAAAATCAGTATGCTTTATGCTTATTTCTTTAAATTAGATGATGACGCTAAAGTAAATCTAGCTGATTATCTTAATGACCAGCGGGAAAGTGATCCAGAGTTTTCCCAAAAATTCTTCGATTTTATTGAAGAATTGCACGATGACAATGAAGTAGATCTACTTCCAGAAGCAGAACAACAATTCTCTGAATTGCTAGATGAAGATATCAAAGATGAATTGGGTAAATATTATGCTTTGGTGGATCAAATACACGACAAGGGATATTTGAATGCTGAAGTTCACGAGGCCATCCAGGATTTTTACAGCCAAAACAAAGGTGTATCCGTTGTGAATCACTGTTTACGGCAAACCATTTATCATTACTTCGCTAGGTTTATCAAAAACCTAAGTCCTACTGCTTATGTGGATTACTTTGATATTACCAAGTACTTCCCTGTTTATATGAAGATATTTGCCAATCAACAATTCAACCAAAATTTGAAAGAATTGTCCATGGCCTATGTCAAAAAACTACTAAAAGTATACATAGATAAAAGAGGAAAAGATTATCAGGATATTAAGAAATTTGTTCGTACAAATTTTGTAGATTTTGGTTTCTTAACCCAGAAACAGATCGTGGATTTATTCAAGACCAAACGGAAGAAGAAAAAACCAGTTTAACCCCATTTATAATTCATTATGAGTCGTCTGATTATCGTCTCCAATCGCTTACCCATTACCATTAACAAACAAGAAGGGGAGCTGATTTATCACCCCAGCGCAGGTGGTTTGGCGACTGGACTCAATTCTTTAGACGACTCTACCGATAAACTTTGGGTAGGCTGGCCTGGCCGAGAAGTAAGAGATCTATGGGAACAAAAAGGAATCCGACGGGATCTAGAAAGCCAGCATTTGTATCCCGTTTTTTTATCGAAAAAGGAGATTAAACTATACTATGAAGGTTTTAGTAATAAAACCATCTGGCCACACTTCCACTATTTTACCCAACATACCACCTATAACGAAGAATACTGGGAAGCTTACCAAACCGCCAACCAACACTTTGCCGATGAAGTCCTAAAAATTGTCCAGGAAGGAGATCGGGTTTGGGTACATGACTACCAACTCATGCTTCTCCCAGCTTTGATTCGGGAAAAGCACCCCAATATTTCGATTGGTTTCTTTCTACATATTCCATTCCCTTCTTATGAACTTTTCAGAATGCTACCCTATCGGGAAGCTTTATTAAAAGGTGTTCTAGGCGCAGATCAACTGGGCTTTCATACCTACGATTATATGCGACACTTTTTAAGTGCCGTTTATAGGATTGCGGGATATGAACATCAGTTTGGACGCATTACCGTGGATAACCGACCAGTCAATATTGATGTTTTCCCGATGGGTATTGATTACAATAAATATGCCTATCCGGAAGTCAATTACTTCCAAGAGGATGATTCCTTGAAGATTAAAGCATTGGCCGAAAAGCAAAAGTTAATTATTTCTATTGACCGTTTGGATTATACCAAAGGCATCACCCAAAGGATCCGAGCCTTTGAACAATTTCTAACTAAATATCCTGCGTATAGAGGAAGAGTCACCCTGCTCATGCTGGTCGTTCCTTCTCGTTCTAATGTTGATCAATACAAAGACTTAAAAGAACAGATTGAGACCTCCGTAGGACGGATTAATGGCCTATTCGGCTCCTTCGACTGGGTGCCCATTCAGTATTTCTATCGATCCTTGAACTTTAGCCAACTTACCACGCTCTACCAAGTTGCCCAAATAGCGATGATTACACCATTGAGAGATGGTATGAATCTAGTTGCAAAAGAATACATTGCCAGTAAAGAAACCAGTAAAGAAGGTGTGCTAATCCTTAGCGAAATGGCAGGTGCATCCAATGAGTTGACCGAAGCCATCACCGTCAATCCACAAGACATCGAAAACATGGCCGAATCCATTCGGATTGCCTTGGAAATGAATAAAAAGGAACAAGCCTGGCGCTTACAAAACATGCAGGAAAAACTCAAAAAGTATGATGTCAAACATTGGGCCCATACTTTCCTGAAAGTACAAACCCAACTCATGGAGGAACAAAAAAACAAAAGTATTTTAAGATTAAAAAAGAAGACCAAAAAGGATTTTATTGAAGCCTACAAAAAAGCCAAAAGACGCCTTATTATTTTAGATTATGATGGTACACTCATGAATTTCCATCCTGATCCTAAAGCCGTTATACCGGATGAATCCCTCCTTAGGCTGCTCAAAAAATTAGCTGAAAACGAATCCAACAAACTGGTCGTAAATAGTGGCCGTGACCGTCCTACACTCGAAGCCTGGCTCGGACCACTAGGTATTGATCTTGCCGCAGAACATGGTGTATGGATCAAACACCACGACAATTGGCAACGCAATCCTAATCTAGCCTCTGATTGGAAAAAATCCATCATCGAAGTATTGGAAACGATGGTAGAACGAACGCCCGGCTCCTTCATCGAGGAAAAAGATTTTTCAGTAGCCTGGCACTACCGCCGAGTGGATCGAGACTTTGGAGAAAAACGGGTACGGGAGTTCCGAGATGTTTTGTTGTACCTAACCGCTAACCTGGATTTACAAGTACTGGAAGGTAACAAAGTGGTAGAAGTCAAAAACGCAGGTGTCAATAAAGGAAAAGCTTCTTTACAATGGATCAATGCCGAAGATTGGGACTTCGTGATGGCCATCGGTGATGACCATACCGACGAAGATACCTTCAAGGTACTACCCGCGCATGGCTATTCTATCAAAGTTGGTTTAGCCGCTTCTGTAGCCCGATTTAACGTACTATCAGTGGATGAGGTACGGAGTGTTTTGCGGGACCTAGTCGAGGAGTAGGTAGTTTCTTGGTCGAAAAAGTACAAATTCAGGTAGATCTTCATTGAATAAACTTAGAATTTGTGTGATCTTGTCATAGAATTAAATCATTGATCTATGCTCAAGGACTTAGTCAGTGGCATGACTGCCTATTTAAATGCTTTCCAAATCGCTTCTAAGCACCGATTATGGGTTTACTTTATTGCTCCCGTCCTAATTTCAATTGCACTTGCGGTTGGGATTTTTTATTCCGCCTGGGGTCTTTCTGGTAATATTGGCAATGTCATCAATAATATTTATCCCTGGGAATGGGGGTCTGAAGCCGTTGCCAAAATTGGTCAAGTATTCGGTGGTTTATTGATTATTGCCGTAGGCCTAATTTTATTCAAAAACCTGACGATTGCTTTAGCCTCTCCTTTCATGAGTTTTCTTTCGGAAAAAGTGGAAAGGTTGCTTTACGGTGGGTCTTCTCCTACCTTTAGTGCTGCTCAATTTTTTAGTGACTTGGCTCGTGGTATTCGTATTGCGATACGTCTGATTGTGAGAGAGTTGTTTTTTACTTTGCTTCTGTTTTTATTGGGTTTAATCCCAATTTTTTCGCCGGTCGTTCCTTTTGCTTTGTTTGCCATGCAAGCGTACTATGCTGGATTTGGTAATATAGATTTCACTTTAGAGCGCTATTATAAAGTCCGAAAAAGTGTGCAATTTATTCGGCAAAACAGAGGGATGGCCATTGGTAATGGAATCGTCTACCTGTTACTTTACTTCACCTTGATTGGCTTTATTTTTGCATTACCTTTAGGTACTATTGCCGGGACAACTGAGGCGATGAAAAAATTATCTACCCAAAAAATCGATGCCTAAGTAATGGAAAACATCTCTCACTTAGCCCCCATTTTTGCAGTCCGCGATATGGATAGTTCTCTAGCTTTTTATAAAAAAATTGGCTTCCAGATTGGTTTTTTATGGCAGACACCACCAACTTATGCTGTACTCTCGGCAGGAGAGCTTGCCAGTGTTCATTTATCCCTGCTAGATCCCGAGCATCATGACCGTCCAGTAAAATCTATATTATATGTCTTTGTACATGATGTGGATCAAATATATGCGCTTTGCCAAACCGAAAAACTTAATATTCTCACTCCAATTGGTGATCGAGATTATCAAATGCGCGATTTTGAACTGGAAGACCCGGATGGGCATGTTCTGGTGTTTGGAAAAAACCTTGACCATTCCGAAAGTAAATAAAGAAATCCTATTTGAAATAAGACGCCTAGAATCTTGATTCTGGCTTTTCTTCCATTCCCTTTCAACTATTTTGAACTACTTTTATTTGTTAATCATAAAGTTGTTTTCAAACAAGCTAAAAGATCACAAATAAAAAGAAGTTTATGAAAAATGTCCTTTACCTACTTTTACTCTTTGTACTCGTTTCCTGCCAAAGTTCGAGCAACCTTATCCCAGTTTGGGAAAGTTATGATGAATCCAAGGAATTAGCCGAAAATGCTGATAATCCTTCTAGGCGCTTACGCTATAAATTGATCCAATCTAAGTTTACAGATAAAAATGATATTTGGAAAAATGTAGCGCCCCAATTAAAAGGCTTTTCAAAAGCAGATTATGATCGTTTGAAACCCTTAATCTATGAGCAAGATATTCCCACCATGCAGGCTAGTATCAAAAGTGGTCAGTTGACTTACGAAAAATTAACCCAATGGTACCTTTACCGAATTGTGCAGTTTGAAAGCAACCCAGACCGCTACTTAAATGCCATTATTTCTATCAATCCTAAAGCCGTCAAAGAGGCTCGTCAAAAAGATAAAATGCGCAGCGATGGGCAACATCCTATTTTTGGAATGCCCATACTATTAAAAGACAACATCAATATGGAAGGACTGCCAACTACCGCAGGGGCAGTTGTCTTCGCTGATAATACTACCAATGATGCCTTTATTGTAGATCGTATTCAGGAAAAAGGAGGCATCATTTTGGGAAAGGTCAATCTAAGTGAATGGGCCAATTACCTTTGTCTAGGCTGCCCCAATGGATACAGTGCCGTAGGCGGACAAACCTTAAATGCTTATGGGCGAAAAGTATTCGACACCGGCGGTTCAAGTTCAGGCTCTGGTGTCTCTATGGCAGCCAACTATGCCGCTGCGGCAGTAGGTACCGAAACTTCTGGTTCTATTTTATCTCCTTCTAGTAAAAGCTCCTTGGTAGGACTAAAACCTACCATTGGACTCTTGAGCAGAGGCGGTATTGTCCCCATCTCAGGTACACTCGATACGCCTGGACCAATGACGCGCAGCGTCATTGACAATGCCATTTTATTATCCGCTATGAGTGGAGAAGACCCGATGGATGCTGCCACCAAGGGGAACCCTAAAGGAAAAACGTATTGGCCATCCTTAGAAGAAGCCACTCTGAAAGGTAAACGTTTTGGTGTGACCGCCGATTTGATGAAAAATGATTTGTACCAAAAAGCAACTGCTCAACTAATAGCTGCGGGTGCCCAAATCATCGAGTTTGAACCCATTGAGGTAGATTTCTCAGGTTTTGGCACCTTATTGAGTGCGGACATGAAAATTGACTTGCCTGCTTACATTGCAAATTATGGTTCCAATAAAATCTCCGTGAAAAATGTGGCGGATGTCGTGAATCAAAATCGTCAAGATTCAAGTATCAATATTCCTTATGGTCAAGGTCGTTTTGCAGGTATTTTAGAGGTAGATTTAAGTACAGAAGAACTGGAAGCATTAAAAGAACGCCTAAATAAAGAAGGAGTTCGGTACTTTGAATCGGCCATGGCGAAGTACAATTTAGATGCCGTATTATCGGTAGATAACCGAGGTGCTGGTTTCGCGGCTGCAGCCAAATACCCTTGTTTGACACTACCTATGGGCTACTCAGAAAAAGGAGAGCCTCGAGGTCTTACTTTTATCGGAAGACCATTTACAGAAGATCAATTGCTAAAAATCGCTTATGCTTATGAGCAGATAAGTAAAGCTAGAAAAGCTCCAGCTGATTTTAACTAATAGCTGAACCCCAATGGATAGCCGAAGTTTAAAGCTTCGGCTATCCTATTTTATCTCGTCTATTCCCGAATCTTCTTTCTCTAATCCATCGGAAAACACCATTCCTTCCGTACAGTATTCATTCCACTCCAGCAGGATAATACTGTGACATTACCCAAGTAAAACCTTCCTAAATTAAACTAAGGCTAATCAATTAAATAGTTTTACTATTTTTTTTTATACTTTTGATTGAACCAAACTAAAAAATAGACGTCGTATATTTAGCGTATGTCTATTCCTTTTGGAAAATCACTACTTTCAAACTACGATAAGGAACAAATGCGCAACACAAGCAAAAAGAAGGACCAATTCGCGAAAACTCCTGCATTAGGCCAGGGTTTATTGCTTTTGGTATTGCTGTGCCTAGCGCTCCAGCAATTCGAGAACTACTCTGAGTCTATTTTCCTGGAACAAATTGAGTTACAATCGCAATCTGATAGTGATGCTGACAATAACAAGCAGGATAAAGAATTAAAACTTGATAGTGATAAATATTTTGCAGATAGCAAAACTATTAATCTCATTTCTACTATCCAACACAGCACTAACCTGACTGTGGATAAAACGTATTCCAGCGTCATCATTGAGCACATCGACCCGCCTCCAGAAGGCCATTTCTAAACTTTAGTCTTTTTTATATCAACACTTTTCAATTTATTGAGGCCTACAAATAATTTGTAAGATTCCTCTAATTCTACCTATCTACTTTCAATAAAAACCAATCATTACAGTTATGAGTGTTCAACCAAAACAAGGATTTTTTTCCAATTTAAAATATGACTTGCCAGCAAGTATTGTCGTCTTCCTGGTAGCCCTACCATTGTGTTTGGGTATTGCTTTAGCCTCCGGGGCTCCATTATTTTCGGGTATCATTGCGGGTATCGTTGGTGGTACCGTGGTGGCCCTCTTAAGCGGCTCGCCACTTGGAGTGAGTGGCCCTGCTGCTGGTTTGGCAGTAATTGTCTTGACTGCTATCCAAGAACTGGGGGCTTTTGAATCTTTCTTACTTGCGGTAGTAATCGCAGGGGTTATCCAATTGATCTTTGGCATTTTGAAGGCAGGGGTTATTGGGTATTATTTCCCTTCCTCAGTGATTACAGGGATGTTAGCCGGTATTGGTATCATTATTTTCCTAAAGCAAATTCCACACGCTTTTGGATATGATAAAGACCCCGAAGGTGATTTTGCTTTTAAGCAACTGGATGGAGAAAATACCTTTAGTGAATTGGTCAATATGCTTAACTATATCAGCCCGGGAGCTTTGATTATTGCAGCTGTTTCTGTTGGAATTTTGATTCTGTGGGAGCAACCTTTCATGAAACGTCAATCTTTTACTAGAATTATTCAAGGTCCACTGGTAGTAGTGGTTTTAGGTATTGTTCTAAATTTGATGTTTATGGGTGATGCCAGTTTGGCCCTTAATGCATCTCAAGTAGTTGCCATTCCTGTTCCAGATTCTATATCAGGATTCTTTGGTCAATTTACCTTCCCTGATTTTACACAAATTAACAATTCTCATATTTGGGTTACTGCGATGACCATTGCAGTGGTGGCCAGTTTAGAAACTTTATTGTGTGTAGAAGCGACCGATAAGTTGGATCCCCTAAAAAGGGTCACGCCAACGAACAGAGAGCTGACCGCGCAGGGTGTAGGTAATATAGTTTCTGGTATGATTGGCGGTTTGCCAGTAACGCAGGTAATTGTACGTAGTTCTGCTAACATCCAGTCGGGTGGCCGTAGCAAGGCTTCTGCATTTATACATGGTATTTTATTGTTGGTATCTGCTATGTCTATTCCACATGTATTAAATTTAATTCCACTATCTAGTTTAGCGGCCATCTTATTTTTGGTAGGTTACAAATTAGCGAAGCCTGCATTGTTTAGAGACATGTGGAAAAAAGGTAAATCTCAATTTATTCCTTTTATAGTAACCATCATCGGTATTATCTTCACCGATTTATTGATTGGTATTGCCTTAGGTATGGTCGTAGCAATTGTTCACTTATTATGGAACAACTACAAAGTACCTTATCATTTTGATCCTAAAAACTATGTAGAGGGTCAGCCTGTTGAAATTCAGTTGGCAGAAGATGTTAGCTTTTTGAACAAAGCAAGTATTCAACATACTTTGGATCAATTACCCGAAGAAAGTGAAGTAATCATTGATGCCTCCCGAGCAAGAACCATTCATCCTGATATTCTTGAAATTTTTGAAAACTTTCAAGAAAATGCAAAGACTAAAGACATCAAGGTTCAATTCCTTGGACTCAAAGGAGCTTCGACTATTAAGTTTAGTCCGGTTGATGAATTTAGTAAAGCAGTAGGCCCTGATATCATAGACAAAAGCAAAAAAATATTTTCGGGCGTCATCTCTAAGGATAAGAAATAAACACGCTCTGAAATAGATTGTAAAAATAGGAGTCATCCAGAATCTAAGATTTAGGGTGACTCCTTTTAAGATTAATTACAATCACGAGTTTCTCTACTTTCGAAATAGTATAAATGTTTTAGGAACGATATCTTGAATTATTTTAATTTATTGTCCTTGTCCTAAAGAGTAACCACGTTCGCCATCAAACTCATAAAGGTTCTCTGTTTTAATCACATCAACGTCCGCTTCAAGTGCTTCGGTTAGTAATTTTGCAATACTGGTTTTTTCAGCCGGATGTCCGTTTTCTACCTCGAATCTACAACGCCAGTGATCCGTACAGAAAGTTTCTTCGAAACCTTGAGGCCATACTTTGACCCCACGGTTGGTAATCATGGATAGTTTGATATCACTATTCAGCTCTACCAATCTAGTAGCCAACTCGTCAGCGTTTGCTCCTTTCCAATCTACAAATACATCAACTCCTTTTAGGACTTTATTACTTGCCTTTCTACGCTTATATTTTGGCAAATTTAATTGTACACTTTTCTCGTATATAGCAACTGGTAATTTTTCAGGGGTTTGACCTAAGTGTGCAATTACTGCCTCTCCAAACTCTTTAGTTCCTACCAACTTTGTACTTATCCCTTCTTTATAAATATCTGCAGTGTGAATGCCTTTTTCCAATACACAAGACCAAGCATTCTCAATTTTCTCCGCAATATCTTGCTGTCCAATGTGGTTCAACATCAGAACGGCTCCTCTCAATAACCCAGAAGGATTGGCTATATTCTTCCCTGCAATATCTGGAGCAGAACCATGAATGGCCTCAAACATCGCAACACTTTCCCCTACATTTGAAGTACCAGCTAAACCAATGGAACCAGAAATTTGAGCTGTAATATCTGAAACAATATCACCATAAAGATTAGCGGTCACTACGACATCAAACATTTCCGGTGTATCTGCCAAACGAGCCGCGCCAATATCAATGATCCAACTATCGGACTCGATCTCAGGATATTCTGCTGAAATCTCTTTGAACACCCGATGGAACAAGCCATCGGTATGCTTCATAATATTATCTTTAACCAGACAACTCAGTTTTTTTCTCTTATACAACTTGGCATACTCAAAAGCATAACGAATAATTTTCTCACACCCAGGTCTGGTG
>CAXIDD010000150.1:0-9966 GCA_964021975.1 uncultured Saprospirales bacterium
ACCCAATCCCAATAAGCCTCATTGGCAGAAAGTAAGATCTCATTAACCAATGCTCGGCGCTCGGCTTCGTTCCGGTTTTGCATGATCTGAGCCTGCTGTAAATCCGCTCTTCGCTTGTCAATCATTAGGCCTTGTAATAAATTGGCAGTTAAGCCAATTTGCGCCTGGCCCGCAGCAGGAAGGTTGTTTTCAGGATTTAGAAAGATACCTTCGGTCCAATTAAATCCTGCTTTGACTTCCAATCCATACCAGGTTGGCACTTCAACGGCTACCTCTCCAATTGTGAAGTAGTCTTTATTATCATAAGACTTATGATCAAAACTACCCTTCAGTTTTGGGTCAAAGCCACCCCTAGCTTTCAGTTCATAAGCATCCGCAGTTGCATTCAGAAGACTGGTTTGCCGAACGATTGGATGGTTGGCCAATACCAAATCGAAATACTGATCTAAGGTTAGTGGCCCATTGAGATCTTGTGCGCTTAAAGCTGATGGCAAAGCTGTACTAAACACAGCAATTAATAGCGATAAAAAAACTTGAAGTCGCATTTTCATTTTATTACAGTGGATTAAATGCCAAGAACTATTTTCTTTTAAAAAGCCCATTTTAAAAGCTTTTGCAAATATTGATTGAAATACTTTCAAATCAGTAGCTATTTCATTGATTTAATTGGTGCCTTAAGTTTAGGTAATTCTTCAGCACTTTCTGCGTAAAGATCTGGTGGGAATCCGTTCAATTCTCGCCAGATTTCATACCATACAGGTACATCGTTTAAGAGTGCAATCCCCTGTGCTCCAGAGCCTGGGCGCAAAGCAATCGGCCATTCTTTTTGTGATTCGTAAGGGCCGACTAAAATCCGATACTTTCCATTCTCACTAATCATATTGTCGATAGCAACCACTTTCCCACTAAAGGTACCATAGGAGGCATCCGGCCAACCGCTGAATACAATTGCTGGCCAACCGTCAAAGATAAAACGTACTTCTTGTCCTAGATTCATCAAGGGCAAATCCATAGGTTTTACAAAGATCTCCACCGCCAACTCATAATTGATGGGCATGATACTTACCACCGGATCTCCTTCTTTTAGGGTCTCTCCCAGACCAGGTGTTAAAGCTTTGGTGATGTAGGCATCTTGTGGTGCCAGAATATAGTAAAAAGTACTACGTTGCTCATAATTAGAAGCTTGTATCTCTAATTTGCTAACATCTCCCTCTGCCGTAAACTGATCTGAAATGGTACTAAACCGATCAGATTGTGCCTTCCTAATTTTTTGTCTATACTCATATTCCACAGATTCTAAGGCCAATCGGGCATTAGCTAGACTGTTTCGACTATCAATAAGCTTATTGTCCGCCGCAATTTTCTTAGCTTGGGTCGCCTGAACTTTAAGGTTTTTAGATTCCAATTCTACTAGAGGTATCAAGCCTTTGTCATACATTTCCTGAAAACGCTTGATTTGATTCTGAGCAATCTGAAAGTCTATGATGGCACGTTGTACTTCGATGCTATCGGCAGTGATCTTGGCTTTCGCCTGGATAATTTTATTGCGGAGTTGGTTGGTTTTATACCCTTGCTCTGAGCGAAGTGCCCCGATTTGACCAGCTAAGGCATCTGCTTTTCCTTGATAAGAAACAATACTTCCTTCTTTAGCCGATACTTGTTGCCTGGTGCGTTGTACCAACTGAGGATCAAAATATTCTGCTTTGATCTCCGAAAGATAGACTATGGTATCCCCTTTCTTAACCGTTTGTCCTTCTTGTACGTACCACTTTTCAATCCGACCAGCAATGGTGGAATGAATCGTTTGTGGCCGATGCTCCGGACTCAGGGTTGTTACTTTTCCTTTGGCTTGGATATTTTGAGTCCAAGGCAAGAAGAAAATAATTAAAATAATGATCGAAACTCCCCAGAGCCAACGCAGGAACATAGAGTTAGCAGGTGTCAACCCCACTCTTTCTGAGCAAGTAAAGTCCTCTAACTTTACCTTATCTTTGATACTATTTGGTGATATATTTAACATGTCACTTTGAAGTTTTCTGATTATGTACTGAAATTACTGCCTAAATCGAACTAGTATTCAGCATAATAAATGGATTTGTAATAAGGGCTTTTCTGAATTTCGAGGAAGGTCCCCTCTTCTATTATTTTCCCTTCATCCAAGATTATGGTGCGGTCACAATGTGCAGAAATCATAGCATTATTGGAAACCAATATCATGGTCCAAGGATTTGACTTATCGGTTAAGAAAGTCAATATTTCTTTCTGATCTTCATTATCTAAATTAGAGAACAACTCTTCGAATACCAACAAGCTTGGTTTTGAAATAATAGCTCGGCAGAGCAGTATTTTGGTACGAATACTTCGAGGTACATTTTGACCTCCAGGCAATAACATGGTCTCATAACCTTCTGGGATATTTTGTATAAATTTCCGAAGTTTCATTTTTTCAGCGGCCCAAATCACATCATTCAAAGAGAGCTCTTCGTGTCCTAGTAAGATATTTTCCAGGATAGTCCCTCTAAAAATATCTGAAAGCTGACTGTAATTACCAATGTGACGATTTAGGTTATCTCGGCACAGGTTTCTCAGCGGGATTCCTTTGTGCACGATTTGTCCAGAATAATCTCGATATAAACCACTAATCAACTGAGTTAGGGTAGACTTACCCGAACCATTGTAGCCAGAAATACAGAGTCTTTCACCTGACTGAATCTTTAGATCCAAATTTTTAATGGTAGGCTTTTGGGAATCTGAATATTGATAAGTCAGGCCATCTAGTTGTACCGCTACTGACTCACTGTCGTTGTGGATATTTTCATAATCCAATCCACCCTCTTCATCCATAGGCATATCTACCACGGTACCAATTTTGGTAACCGCTGTTAGTACATCGTAGATGGTTTCCATACTTAAGATCAATTTTTCAACAGAACTTAAAATCAATAAAACGACGATCTCTGCTGCTACGAATTGACCAATATTGATCTCATTCTGAATAACCAGACTACTTCCAAGTAACAATAAGCCAAGGGTGACAATCACCTTAAAACCTACAATATTACCATACTGAATCAATAAAATCCGGAAGTGCTTTTTACGGTTGTCCAAGTAATTGGCGACCAAAACATCCGTTTGGTGCATCGCAAATTTATTATTCCCTGCCATCTTAAAGGTAGTCAAGGCGCGAGCCATCTCCTCTAGCCAATAGGCTACCTTATATTTGTATTTACTTTCACTAAGACTAGTCTTCAAGCCCCCAGGACCAGTAATCCGAATGATGATGGCCAGAATAAACATCAAAATCAAGCCAAAGAAAACAAAGAAAGGGTGATAGAAAGAGATTAGTAAGAGTCCGAATACGATTTGCAGAACCGCCGTCGAAAAATCCATTAATAACTTAGGAACCCCTTTCTGGAGTGTTAAGGTATCAAAGAAACGGTTGACCAATTCTGGCGGATAATCTTTAAGAATCTTTTCTAATTGAAACCTTGGTAATCGGTAGGCAAACTCAAAGGCCGAGCGCGCAAAAATCCGGCGTTGGAGACTCTCCGTCACCGTAATCTGCATAATTTTGAGGATCCCAGTTAAAGCGGTACCAATCGTTACGATCCCAACTAAGACCAACAAAGAAGTGGATAGCGAGCCTCCTACAATCAAGCCAATAATAGCTTGGATGCCCAAGGGTAAGGACAAGGTTATCAGTCCTGAAAAAATCGCATAGACATAGATATAGGTTATGTCTTTTTGATCTAGCTTTAGCATCTGGAAAAAGCGCTTTACAGATGACCAGCGCTCCGTGTTTTCATTTTGCATAGTTTATTCAATTGATCTTTTATTCCTAGTTAAATGTATTTACCCCAAACTAAGTTGTTGTTTTTTAGCAAGAACTTGTCTGTTTTTCGAGTTTACACAAATGAGAAACGCGTCAGATTCAATTTAGTTGCTAAACTTTTACAAAAAGAAGTAAAACTATTATTTTTCAAAGCAATCATTACTGACTGCCGCTTTGCCCATTCCCCTCAGGAGATCGCTAAGTCTTTGCTCATACTGAAGCGGTTATTTAAACGAATAAAAAAGCACTGCGCAAAAATGCACAGTGCTCCGATTTATTTCCCAAACTTAGTAGCTATTTGAATTTAGCTTCTAATGTACTTCTAATTTCAAGTCTACTATTTGTAGATCTACTGTAAGGATGGTGGCAGAATTACTTGATTAATGACGTGTACAACGCCATTAGATGCTTCTACATCCGCAGCAACAACCGTTGCTCCATTAATCTTAGCTCCATCGGTTAAATCAACGCTGATGTTTTCTCCTTGTACGGTTGTGGCACTCATTCCATTGGTTAAATCACCAGACATTACCTTTCCTGCTACAACATGGTAGGTTAGGATAGCAACCAACTGATCTTTATTCTCTGGCTTTAACAAAGTTTCTACGGTACCTTCAGGTAGTGCTGCAAAAGCAGCATTTGTTGGTGCAAAAACTGTAAATGGTCCATCTCCACTTAAAACACCAGCTAGATCAGCAGCTTTAACGGCTGCTACCAAAGTCGAAAGGTCTTCGTTCCCAATCGCTAATTGGACGATGTTTTTAGGCTGCATGGAAGGAGGTAAAATCACTTTATCAATGATGTGAACCACACCGTTGCTAGCTTTAACATCTGCAGCAGTAACCGCTGCACCGTTAACACTAACTCCGTCTTTGGTACTCACAACCACTTTTTCTCCTTGAGCAGTAGCGGCTGTTTGACCATCGCTCAAATCTGTTGACATGATGGCACCTGGTACAAGGTGGTACT
The DNA here is from genome assembly GCA_964021975.1 of uncultured Saprospirales bacterium. Taxonomy (GTDB): domain Bacteria; phylum Bacteroidota; class Bacteroidia; order Chitinophagales; family Saprospiraceae; genus DATFKA01. Next base: position 4,802 of record CAXIDD010000150.1, read on the forward strand.
TCAAGATAGCAGCCAATTGATCTTTATTCTCAGGCTTCAGTAAATTCTCTAGAGTACCTTCGGGTAATGCTGCAAAAGCTTCATCGGAGGGTGCAAAGACCGTAAATGGTCCTTCACCCGTAAGTGTTGATCCTAAGTCAGCCGCAGTGATTGCTGCAACTAAAGTGGATAAAGTAGGTGTTTCGGTAGCTAATTCTACTAAATTTTTCTCTTTAGGAGCCGTTTCACAAGAAACGGTTAGAATACTAATGCACATTGCCGCAAGCAGCAAATTGAATACTTGCTTTTTCATAAAAAATGTTAGTTTACTAATGATAAAAAATACTATAAGACTTTTCGTTAAAAGGGGTTTCACACAACAGATCTTAAATTAAATCTACATACATACGAAGCAAACTCAAGTTTGGATTTTAAAAATTGAAAAAAAATGTAAATAGTTTTATTGAGTTGGATGACATCCATTTATTCCATAGCTATAGAACAGTCTGCCCCCACAAAACTGAGTTCTGTGAGGGCAGATTTCTGGCAAAACTAATCATGCTGACAAGCGATAGCTATGATGAGTTAGTACTTTGCAGGTGTACCTTTTGCCGGTATAGATTTTTTAATAAAATCCCGAATATGCTCATTGGCTGTTTCTAGGTCATCTCTGCGTAAATACATCATGTGTCCACTGCGGTAACCTTCAAAACGCAAGCGATCTTTCATTCGGCCACTAGGATCCATTTGCCACATGGTATATTTAGCATTGAAGTAAGTTGTCGCTCCATCATAATAACCAGATTGAATCATAACATTGAGGTATGGATTCTGAGCCATGGCTTGACGAAGGTTCTCTCCAGAATTATCACCGCTACGATCCCAAGGTCGGACGGGCCCAAACATATTGTATTTTACATCAGTATGGTACCCCAAGACATTTTTGTAATAATAATTGATGGCTGGCGTAAAAGAATGTAGCCAGCTGGTCAATTCTGCATTATAATCCGGCGAATCGCCACCCTTCATACGATCGATTCCCAAATAGCGAGAATCCAAGCGGCCTACCGTATAGCCTTTATCCCGAAGCAAATCCTTCCAAAAGAAACTGTAGTCCACATCTAAGTTGTGGTCCATAATGGTCTTTTCAGATAAGCCGGAATAGTAGGCCATTTTTTTAGCCATTGCTTGACGAGTAGCATCATCCAGGAAGCCCCCTTTGGCCATGGCGGGTAATAATTCATTAATGGTGAATGCTTCTACTTCTGGTAGTAACTCTGCCTCTAAATCTTTAGCTTGCAAGTCCGTTGCTAAAGCTTTTTGATACCAGGCAGCCGCTGCAAAATATGGCAAACGGTTAGCTGCGCCTACTGGTCCGTCTCTATCGATCCCTAGACCAGTTGGTGATACCAATATCACGCCATTCAAGTACATCCAGGCAGAATTCTGTAGCCTTAAGGCCAAACCTGATACTCTAGTAGTACCGTAGCTTTCTCCGATTAAATACTTTGGCGAAGCCCAACGGTTTTTGCGGGTCACAAAGGTATTGATCCATTCGGCTAAATAAGCAATATCTGCGTTGACGCCAAAAAAGTCTTTGGTATCCGCTTCAGGATCTAAAATTCGAGAATAACCTGTATTGACAGGATTCACAAATACGATATCTGCTTCATCAAGGATGGAATAAGGATTATCACGCACACCATAGGGCTGAATAGGATAACCTTCATCATCGATGTTAAGAATTTTTGGGCCAGTGTATGCCAAATGCATCCACACGGAAGCTGATCCAGGACCACCATTAAAAGAAATAACCAAGGGACGACTATCCTGATCTTTTACATCCGTACGCTCGTAGTAGGTATAAAATAGAGAAGCCGTCACTTTGCCCGCTTCATTCCAAACAGGTTGAGTCCCGCAAGTAGCTTTATAAGGTATTTTTTTGCCCTTGATTATGACCTCATCCATAGTAGTCATCATGGTATCAGCTGGCAGCATATTGCTTTGCGCAAAAACGACTAAACTGAAAAAAGTGAGGATAAGGAATAAGTTGATTTTTTTCATTTTTTTAAACTTTAGTAATTTGATTTGATTAAGTAAGAGTGTGCCTAATGGTTAGAGAACCAATTTGGATTTTACACAAATAAAAAGATTTTATAGATGAAAGTGCCTTTTAAATGTAGCTTTTCTTTCTACTTTTAGGTGCTTAAAAAAATTCTAGTCACCTTACATTATTATGTTATGAAACAAATTATCGGGCTTTTAGCCATTTTCCTATTCTTAAATATTTCTGCAATTTCTGCGCAGAAAGCACCCAAAAGTACACCTTCGGATTCCACAAAAACGGAAAAAAAAGAGAAGGGTCCTTACAAAGATTTTGATGAAGTTATTAAAGAGGACGCCAAAGCCGATGAAGGGCTTTTTACTATTTACATGCAGGAGGGGAAGCTTTTCTATGAGATCCCTAAAGCCATGCTTGGTAAAGAGATGTTGATGATCAGTCGGATTGTACAATTACCCGCTAATTTTGGTGGTGGTTATACCAATGCAGGATCAAAAGCGGAAGAGCAAGTCATTCGCTGGGAGAAAAAAGACAAAAAAATCCTAATTAGAATTGTCTCCTATAATGCCATCGCAGATCAGGATGATGCCATTTATGAATCGGTCAAAAATAATAATTTCGAACCCATTCTTTATGGTTTTGACATTAAAGCACTTGGTAAAGATTCTAGCAGTTATGTCATTGATGCAAGTGATCTTTTCACTAAGGATATCAAAGCAATCAGTGGTCTGAGCCCAGGTAATCGTAGAACTTACAAAGTAAGTCGATTGGACGCTGCGCTTTCAATGATCGATACGGCCCGCTCCTACCCGACTAATATCGAGGTAAAACATACGATGACTTATTCGGCTTCTGAACCTCCATCAAATGCTCAGTCGGGCAACATCAGTATGCAAATGAATCAATCAATGATTCTATTACCTGAAGATCCGATGATGCCAAGGATTTATGACCAAAGAGTTGGATGGTTTACCGTTGGTCAGTACGATTATAGCTCTGACAAATTAAAGTCAGATCGCAAAACTTATATCCGTCGCTGGCGTCTAGTGCCTAAAGATAAAGCAGCATACGCACGTGGGGAATTAGTGGAGCCTATCAAGCCGATTGTTTATTATTTGGATCCAGCGACTCCTGAAAAATTCCGTCCTTATTTTAAGCAAGGGATTGAAGACTGGAATGAGGCTTTTGAAGCGGCAGGATTCAAAAATGCAATCATTGCCAAAGACCCTCCGACGCCGGAAGAAGATCCAGAGTTTAGTCCTGAAGATGCACGGTATTCTGTGGTCCGTTACGTAGCCAGTACAACTCGGAATGCAGTTGGTCCTTCTGTTTCTGACCCAAGGACTGGGGAGATTCTAGAAAGTGACATCATCTGGTACCACAATCATCTGCGCTCTTACCGTAACCGTTACCTGTTGGAAACTGGTGCGGCCAACCCAAAAGCTAGAACCTTGGAAACACCTGATGAAGAAATAGGTGAAATGATGCGTCGGGTAATTTCTCATGAGGTTGGCCATGCTTTAGGTCTTCCACACAATATGAAAGCTAGTGCAGCTTATCCAGTAGACTCACTTCGATCGGGTAGCTTCACACAAAAATATGGCATCGCTACTACCATTATGGATTATGCTCGTTACAACTATGTAGCTCAGCCTGGTGATGAAAACATCCGCTTTATCCGCCAAATTGGTCCTTATGATCTCTACTCTATCGAATGGGGCTACCGTTATCTTCCAAACGTAAATAATCCAGAGGATGAAAAAGCGACCATAAACAGCTGGATTAAAAAACATGAAGGAGATCCAATGTATATGTTTGGCGGTGGCCGTGGAGGTATTGACCCTACTGCTCAAACTGAAGGCGTTGGTGATAACAATATGTCTGCAAGTAACTATGGTATTGCCAACTTGAAAAAAGTAGTTCCCAATCTAATTGAATGGACTACCGAAGATGGTGAGAACTACGAGGAGTTGAATGAACTCTTTGGAGAGCTATTGGGTGTTTGGAGACGATACATCAACCATGTAGTACCGAACATCGGTGGTTCTTATGAGACCTTGAGTACTGCAGATCAAGGTGCCGTTTATCAGCGTGTTTCTAAAGCAGATCAAAAGGATGCCATGAACTTCTTGCATCGCCACGCTTTCCAAACGCCTTATTTGTTGATGGATAAAGAAATTTTGAGTAGAATTATGGCTGCGGGGGCCCTCGATCGTTTGCGTTCCTATCAAGTAAGTTATTTGAATAATGTCTTAGATATGGGACGTTTACAACGTTTGATCGAAGCAGAAGTATTTGATGGGCAACAAGCTTATCAACTGACAGAAATGCTAAGTGATTTACGCAAGGGCTTGTGGTCTGAAGCGTATAGTGGACAAAACATTGATGTTGGTCGTCGGAACTTACAAAGAGCTTACATTGAGCGGATGGAATACCTCATGACTGAAGAGCAAGCTTCTATTCCAGCCCGATTCAGAGCATTTGTCTCCAGGACTAATGTAGATGTCTCTCAATCAGACATTCGACCTGTGGTGAAAATGGAATTAAAAAAGCTAAAAGGTGATTTAGCCAAGGCAGCTAAGCGCGCAAATGAAGGTATGACGAAAGCACACTTGGAAGATTGTGTAGATCGAATTTCTGCTATTCTAGACTAAGCTTTAGAGGCAAAATCAAGTTCAAGAAGCCCATCAAAATCAATTTTGATGGGCTTCTTGATTTTTTTCACCTTTTCGACCATCGCCATTTGGCGACGCTTAGGTTACATTTAGAGTCCTTAATACTGCATTCGGGTGTTAAATGGTGCTTATTGTGCTTCTAGGCTGATTTTCAGCATAGTATAATTGCGAACAAGTTGATTACTTTTACATTATCCTTAGTAAATATCCGAATTAACTCATGAAGCAACTACTCTTAATTTTCTCCCTAACTTTAACTATTAGCCTAAGTTTACAAGCTCAATCTGAATTGAGTGACAATATCAAAGTCTTTGTTGATTGTCGTACAGATTGCGACCTTAATTTTTTCAGAACCAAAGTACCTTATATAGATTACGTAAGAGATCAGGGCTTAGCAGATATTCATGTTTTGATCAATAGTCTGTCTAATGCTTCGGGCGGTCGTCGGT
>CAXIDD010000151.1:0-9966 GCA_964021975.1 uncultured Saprospirales bacterium
TGTTCGATCTGGAGAAGTACATCCAGCTATGTTGGCCAGAGCGATTGCAACATTAGATCATATATTGAAAGGTCGGCTGACGATCAACATGATCTCCTCTAATTTACCAGGAGAAAATCTTCCATCAGCAGATCGTTATCAGCGCTCCAGAGAAGTTATACAGATTTTAAAACAAGCCTGGACGCAAGACCATATAGATTTTTCCGGTTCCTATTATCAATTAGAATTAGACACACAACCCGTTAAACCTTATCAACAAAATGGAGGGCCTCTGCTATATTTTGGCGGATATTCTCCTCCAGGTGTTGACTTGTGTGCGGAGTTTTGTGATGTGTACCTCATGTGGCCAGAGACGATGTCTAAACTGCGTGGCTTAATGCAAAATATGTCTGATCAGGCTGCTAGCTACGGACGGACAGTAGATTTTGGCTTACGAGTACATGTGATCGTTCGGACTTCTGAAAAGGAAGCCTTGGATTATACCAAAACCTTGATGTCTAAAATAGATGAGGAAAAAGGAGCAGAGATTAGAGATAGAGCATTGGATGCTAAATCTTATGGTGTAGCTCGGCAGGCAGATCTGCGAATCAACTCAGATGGAGATGGTTTTGTGGAGGAACACTTGTGGACCGGTATCGGCAGAGCACGCTCAGGTTGTGGAGCGGCTTTGGTAGGAACTCCAGATCAGATTGTAGATAAAATAAATCAATATATGCAAATGGGAATTCGATCCTTTATTTTTTCGGGCTATCCACATTTAGAGGAATGTGAACTTTTTGCAAAATATGTTTTACCTAAACTAAAAACACTTTCACTCCCGGAATTACAAAATCGGATTCCAAAAGAGGAACCAAATACACCATTAGGTGCCGGGAAAAGAACTTAAGTAGTTCGTTCTATTGAAATATAGAAAACTACTTATCGTAGTATTTGGGTCGACGAGTTTTCCCCCCGCTCGTTATCCCAATACTGCATTTAAAACTTGACAACGTTTCCTTAATTTTTTTTATTAACTAATTCAAAATTTCCCTTATGACGACTTTTTTTAGATCATCTCAACATATGTGCAAAAAGTGTGATTGCCCTTTAGATAATATCTTATAATCTAAAACAATTACAAATCCTAGAATAGCTTTTTGCATTAGGTAAAAGTGGATAAGAATGGCTTATCCACTTTTTAATTTTTAGACAGCAAGAGAATAGCCATTTTTCCTATCTTTATGGACCTTAATCAAATAATTTCAATTAGAAAATATGGATTTAAGTCCTTTGATCATTGCCATACCAATGTATTTTGCCTTGATGGCTATTGAACTGGTATACGAATCGATTACCAATCGAAAAACTTACCGACTTAATGATGCCATTACCAATATCAGTACTGGTGTTTTGCAGCAATTAAGCGGGACCTTCCTCAGTATTCTTAAAGTTGGTCTCTATCTTTTGATGTATGAATATGCGGCTTTGTTTCGTCTAGAGCAGACTTGGCTGACCTTTGCCATTGCATTTATAGCCTGGGATTTTTGTTATTATTGGGAGCATCGACTTGCACATGAAATCAACTTATTTTGGGGAGGACATTCCGTCCATCACCAAAGTGAAGATTACAATCTTTCCGTCGCCCTGCGTCAAAGCTCTACTGCTTTTATCTGGGGGCTTCCAATTTACCTGCCAATGGCCTTGCTTGGTGTCCACCCGAACCATTTTATCTTAGCAGGTGGAATTAATTTACTTTATCAGTTTTGGATTCATACCGAGCACATAAAAAAAATGCCTGCCTGGTTTGAGGCGGTTTTAAATACGCCGTCCCATCATCGGGTTCATCATGGTCGCGATCCAAAATACCTGGATAAAAACTACGCAGGTGTTTTCATTATCTGGGACAAATGGTTCGGGACGTTTAAAGAAGAAGAAGAGCGACCACACTATGGGACGACCAAACCACTACAGAGCTGGAACCCCGTTTATGCTAACTTTGCACATTACATCAGCTTATTTCGGCAGGTCGGTCAAGCTCGAAGCATTAAAGATGGCTTTCGCATCCTATTCAAACCACCTGGTTGGTTACCTGATTATTTAGGAGGCCCCGCGCAACCTGGTCCTGTGAGCAATGAATACCAAAAGTATAATAGCCGTACCCATGTGCAAATGAATAGCTACATTTTTGTGCAATTCCTTTTGGCTTTAGGATGTTATGCCTTATTCTTTTTTAAAAACGCTGATTTTGATAATGGCTTAAAGATAGCTTATGCCGTTTGGATAGTCCTGACTACGCTCATATTTGGGTTTATTTTTGAAGTAAAGAGTCGTTGGTTAGCTGCCTTAGAAGTAATACGTTTGCTGACTATTCCGATAGGCTTGTATTTTTTGGGCTTGCTCAATTTACCAATGGTGATTGCAGTCGCCGTTTTCTGTTTAATTAGTTTGCTTGCTTTTATGGTGATATTTAAAAAATCGCTGGACACTAATCAAACCATTGAATTAGGGGTTTAATCTGTTTTTATGACTATAGATTTATTGATCGTCCTGGCCTATTTTGCGCTTATTATGTTGGTAGCCCTTTCGGGGAAATCAGGCAAAGACATGACCAGCGAAGAGTATTTTCTGAGTAATCGTAATCTTAGGTGGCCCTCCATTGCTCTTTCCACGATTGCCACTAATATCCAGGGGTATCAATTTTTAGGGATGATGGGCTCTGCTTATTTGTTTGGTTTGGCGCAGGCAAATTTAGAAGTCAATGCCATCACAGGTTTGTGGATGGCCGCTTTTATCTTTGTTCCAATGTACCTAAAAGACCGGGCCATTACCATCACACAATTTATTCAAAAAAGATTAGGGCAGCGGGTTGGCTTGGTGTATTCTATCGCTAATTTATTGATTTTTAGTACGGTGGCTTTAGGTGCCGCTTTATTCTGGGGGGCTTATGCTGCCGAGTTGGTCTTCAGTGATTATCTAGCATTTATTAGTGACAATCGCTTGATCAGAGTGGGCGTTTTAGTATTGGGTCTAGGTGTTTTCTCTGCCATTTACACTTTTTTTGGCGGACTCAGTGCGGTTGTCCGCACAGATGTTATACAATTCATTATTTTACTGGTAGGTGGTTCCGTAGTTTTGTTTACGGCCATTCATCACTTAGGTGGTTGGGGAGAACTCTATCGTAAGACACCCGAGCTTATGCACATGCATCTGCCTGCTGATCATCCGACCTTGCCCTGGCCTTTAGTATTTGGACTCTTTTTGCTAAATATTAATTATTGGTGTGCCAACCAGAGCGTAGTACAGCGTTCGTTGGCTGCTAAAAGCCTGGGAGAAGCACAAAAAGGATTGATGGTAGGCGCCTTAATGAAGATCTTTATGGCCGTTATTATTATTGTGCCGGGGATTGCCCTTGCTGGTATTTTAGCGGATCAGCCCTTGGCGGAGCCAGATCAGACTTTCCCTTATTTAGTGACTACCTATTTACCCGTGGGTGTGCGAGGCTTAATTCTTTGTGCCCTTTTTGCTTCCTTGATGAGTACCGTAGATTCTACTTTTAACTCCATTGCTACTTTATGGTCTATAGATATTTATAAACCCTACATCAACCCAGAAGCCACAGATCGGGAGATAGTGCGAGCTGGCCGCCTGACAATTTTGTTTGCACTCTTAACTGGCGTGACTATGGGCTTAGTTTTACTTTATTTGAAATTTGAAAACCCAGAAGCTGCTTTTACGCATCAGTTAAATGAGTTGCGGTATTACATCAACTGTGGTATTGTGGTCATTATCTGTACCGCTGCTTTTCTACTGGCTCCAAAACCTAGTAGAGTTATTCTAGCTTTTGCCCTTACTATTCCTGCCAATTTACTCATTACTTATTTGATGCCAGATATGAATTATTTCGTGCGGGCCATGTGGGTTATTCTATTTGGATTAAGCATTACTTTTGTACCCAATCTATTTGGAAAAGGATTTTATTCCAAGAATGATCTATTTGTTTTCTCTAGTCCACAGGCCAAATGGTTCGGATGGGCTTTATTGGTTTTGATGGGTCTGATTCATGTGATTTTTAGTTAATCAAATAAAATAAAATCCCCTCGCTGGACCTGGTCTTCTTCTTGGTATTCAAATTGATAAATCAATTGGTAAACGTAGGTGCCACGTGGCATTAACTGATTTCGAAAACGACCGTTCCAAGCATCATTTTTGTCTTGAGATCTAAAAACCATTTGCCCCCAGCGATTAAACACTCTAAAATCAAAAACGGATAACTCACATTCGGTCATCGGTGCAATTAAGTCATTGATACCATCTCGATTAGGAGAAAAAGCAGTGGGTACAAAGATCTGGCATTCACAGTTTCCAACAATCTCTGAGATATAAATCGAGTCTCTTAAAATACATTCATCTCGTTGAGCTTCTACCCAATATAAACCTGGAGCTTGGACTAGGTATTCCGGGGTTTCAGAGCGATCCTGCCAATAGTAACGGCTGAAATTACCACCTGGCCTCAATAGTACATTTTCGACATAACAATAACTTGTGTCTGCACCTAAGTATAAATCTGTGGGACACTGAATCGAAAAGTTATCAAAAAAAACTCGACTTCCATTCCCCAATTTTAGTTTTAAGGTTAGATATTTTCCCGTAAGGGGAGCGATAAATTGCACAGAAGCTTTAACCCAGCCTTGATCTTCCACTTTCAAATTATAAACCAATGATCCAAATTCCCATAATTCATTGGATTTAGATAAGCCAATATCTATGGTATTGCGTTTGGGCCGTCGATTATTTGCTTTGTAGTAAAACTCAACGGTATAGCTTTGTCCTTCGATCATAGCTTGGGTCATTTCCAAGGCGATAATACCTCGAACCAAGAAACCACCTTCGATTCTCGTACTGATAAAGTAGTCCCCGTCTTGGGCTGGCCCTAGGCCACAATCACTAGTGAACAAGCCAACTGCTCGCACCATATTCCCTATTGAGTAGACATGATCAAGGTAAGAGTTAAACCCGCCGTTAGAAAGTGCAGGATTGCAAGATGCACCAGGCGCTTCAAAGCTTCCATTCAGGAACTGTTGAGCACTTAGTTGATTACAACTATGCCAGCAAAGCATAATCCAAAATAAGGTTTTTAAGCAGGACACAGTCTAGATGATTTGAATGCTATAAGATAAACATTTTCTAGCCATCATCTGAGGGAGGAAGCCTTTTTGTTGTTGGCTTGTCTGTTGTTTTCCAAAAAGGGATAAAATCTGGTTTGAGCCATTTCACTTGCATCAGGCTATCTGATTCAGAGATATTTCTAGAAAACCGTTGGATTTTTAGTTCATGGCGTCCTTTTTTTAGGTGGCCAATATCTAAAATGCAGAGAAAACCATTAACCTCTCTGGTTGGGTGCGTATAAAGCATCCAATTTTGATCCGTATAAGTACTATCATTGATGCTAAGACGAAAGATATTTTGAAAGCACAGCATAATACTATCAACGTTATACTCAAGAGGCTTTCTAATTCCTATATTAATGGCACCTCCTGCTCCAAAAAGTATCTTTTCTTTTTGAGCAGGTTTAATACCTGGACATACTTGCTCCAGCGCAGGGTTATCTAAGCTGCCGACGTATGGTAAGAAAACCTCAAGAAAGTCGCGGTCTACATACTTAGAGGGGATACTAGAAGATGTTAAATAGTTGAGTATATCAGTTGAATCATCTCTGGTGTCGTCATATCGATTAGTTGATAGTTTATAAGTAGTATTTTCTTTGGGAAAATATTTCCCATATTGGACTTTCACCGAACTCATTACTAGGGCCAGAATCAAATACGGTAAAATCAGTAATCCTACCCATCTTCCAAATCGATTGTCCACAAGATTATAATACAGCGGGCGGTAGATCGGGGCTAAGGTTAGCCAACCAAATAGCCGGTAGATGGGGAAATAAATTTTGGAAAAACCGTTTAAAGATTTTAGCCATCCAAGTGTTACAAAATCGATGACATAAAGGAGTGCGCCAAGATTTAGAGCTATCTGAATGATGATACTAATTATTTCTCCAGACCTTCCAAAGGCATCCTCGATTGGATTAAAAACAAAAGTGCTGAGTGTTTGCAGGATTAGAAGAAATAAGGTAGAAGAAATTATGACAAAAATGATCAAAAAAGTAAAAGCAAAAATAGCGCTGCATATTTTTTCTAAACGCTCGATGTATTGGTCAAATCCCCTGACTTTTTTATTTAAAAAATCATTGAAAATTGGGGCTAGGTTTAATTGTTTAAAATCAATGTCTCCCGATACATAACGCAAGCCGATCAAAGCAATCCAAAAACTTCTAAGAAATAGATGGATCACTAAGTTGGTAATAATAAAATACCAAATTAATCGAATGGCTCCCATCCAAATTAAAAGGATCCCAAATTTATCAGAGGCCAGACCAATATTAAGTGAGCTATTAAATAATTGGTCAATGGGACTCTTCAAACCCAAAATCAAAAAGATTGCAAAACCAGTCAGAATCAATTCCAATTGCCAACTTTCCTGCTGTAATTTATCTAGCCATTTTTTTAGCTTTTCAGAATTTTTATTAGACATAATGATCTGTTTTTATCAGCATACTCGCTTGGATTTCATCAATTTTCCTACAGCCAGATAAACCCATCGTTAATTCCAACTCCGCTATTAAATTCAACAATACCGCTTCTACACCTTTCGCTCCATCGATTGCTAAACCATAAGTATACGGTCTGCCAATACAGACCGCATTGGCACCCAAGGCCAGGGCCTTAAATATATCTGCGCCATCTCGAATGCCACTATCCATCAACACTGGAATCTTGTTTTGTACTTGTGCGACCACCACCGGTAAAGCGTCAATGGCAGCTATTGAACCGCCAATTTGGCGACCACCATGATTAGAAACAATAATTCCGTCTGCTCCGTGGTCGATAGCTAATTGAGCATCTTGGGGATGTAAAATACCTTTTAAGATAATCGGCAACTTTGTTTTGCTTTTTAACCATTCCAATTCAGTCCAGCTTATCGAAGGTCTGGAATAAATATCTGTGAATTTTCTTACCGCTGCCACGGGCAGTTTGGTTTTGAAGTTCTTTGAAAAAGAACCACCACCTTTGTAGTTTTTCACCAGGCGCAGAAAATTGAAGAGTTTGGTCCAACTAAAACCACCATCTGTCTCTATTTTGGCGGCTTTGCTTGGATCGCCAACTAATTGTTGGAATACTGGATCTGAGACGTATTGACCAATTCCCTTCGCATAGGAAAAAGGCAAAAAGCCAAGGTCCAAATCCATCGGACGCCAACCCAACATGGTTGTATCCAAGGTTACGACTAAAGCTTCACAGCCACATGCTTCGGCTCTTTGCAGAAAACTTTCTACCAAGGCATTTGATTTACTCCAATACAACTGAAACCACCGCGGGCTATCTCCCATTTCAGCTGCGCAAGTTTCCATAGGGTAGGAGGCTTGGTTGGAAAAAATCATTGGAACTCCAAGCTTGCTGCAAGCTCTGCCTACGGCTAGATCTCCATCTGGATGAACCAAATCTAAAACCCCGATCGGAGCAGTCAATATGGGGGCTGGTAATTGGCGGCCTAATAGGGTAGTGGACAAGTCTCGTTCTGAAACATCTCGGAGCATCCGTGGTACAATGGACCAACGCTTAAAACCACTTCTGTTGTTGCGTATTGTATCTTGTGATCCCGCACCGCCAACGATGTAAGCAAAACCTTTTTCAGGAGCTATCTCACTGGCCTTTTGCTCTAAAAGAATATGGTTAGTAGGTACTTTGGGACGCTTACCACTGAACCCAGCAGTATAGATGGCTTTTTGTCGGTCTAATGCTTTCATAGTTCAATGGTAGAGTTCGTGAATTGGCGAATTGTTGAGAGATAATGTTTTTTGAATTTGATAATTTATTATTTCAACACGTCATTACTTAATGTTTAGGCTTGAGGAGCAACATTAAAGTACCAGTCTATCCCACTAATCAATTCTATTTTTTTATCCTCTTGTAATTGCTCTAAATCAATGATTACATCTGCTAAGTCACCATCTGGAACAATTTTTAGATTACGATCTCCCGGGTTCTGTACCGCAGGTATTTCATTGGCTAAATGTTTTATAATATTTATGGGGATTTTATCATCGCCTGTAATGATAACGCTTGCTTTTTTCTGTAAAAAACTTTTTAACTCTTCTTGGCTATAACCTGAAGCAGCAATAATAAGATTCGCTTTTTTTAGTGCTAAACATTTTTCCAGAAAAACGCGATCACAAATCATATCTTGGTAACAGCAAAAAACCATCCTAATATCTTTTTCCAAAATTTCTTTGGCGGCCAGCTCAGTAAATTTGTGATAGCTGACTTTTACTTTAGATTTTCCGGATAAACTTTGACACAATGATTGGATGCTTTCCGAAGGTAAACCACCTAAAGGTTCGTCCCCATCAATTAATATGGAAGCACCTTTTTTAAGGAAGCGTTCGGCACTTCTACGGCTGTATCCTTTGATAAAAAGGCGGGCTTTAAAGGCTGCCAGGTAAGCATCCCTCTCATCGGGACTGATGAGCTTTTTTAGGATATCTTTCCTACTAACCAATAATTGTGCACCAGCATCTACCAAGGGTTTTAGTTTGTCGACTTTATTAAAAGGTGCTCTTGGAAGGAGGAATACTTTTTTATTATTCTTTTTAATAAACGCTAAAATCTGTTCCTCGGTATGACTGTCGCTTAACACTAAGGTGGCAAAAGGTTTTAAGGCTTGTTTTGCTGTATTGTCCATGGCTTAAAATTTTCTGGTGAAGAGATTAAATACAGGTACATCTACCAAGAAACTGGTCATAAAACGCGTCGTTCGTTGGGGATCTGGATCGCTACCAATCATCCGAATATTTGAAGTCCTTTGTATCCCCGCTCCCCAACTAAAAGGCGTATTGGCAAGGTTCCAGAAAACAAAGGCTCCTGGTGCTACGAAGTCTTTAAATTGTAAATTACCAGCTGTGGCAGTACTGCCGGTTTGAAAATCAAAGGTCACAATTGGACCTAAATCCAGGATGCTACCAAATAAACTCAGTGAATGACCCTTTCCCAGCCCTCGACTTATACTCAAGCCAACGGGCGTGGCTAGGTTTGCTTGTAAGCCAGTCTTATTACTTCCATTGTCTTCAAAGCCTAAACCTAAGCCCAGGTAAGCATTCAAGGAAACATTCCATTTATTGACCCGTTTAACTCTGGAATAACCAACTTCTACGGCGGCCGTTTCTAATGCTGTCTTTACCTGATCGGGGGTTTGAGCCAAGGAAACAGCAGCCATGAAACTTCCGTAAGTCAATAGTTTGCTTTTAAAACGATTGGCTCCTCGGACCAGGTTTTTATCCGCTTGCTCTGTAACCAAGGCTTGTACCATAGCTGCTAGATTAGAAACGGCAAGGTTGTATTGTTCATTTGCTAGGTTTTGGTAAAGACCGGTGGTTTGTCCTAAAATCTGTGAACCGGTTTTGAAAAGCGCATTGTTGGAAACGGAGCTAGAGTTGTTGAAGACTTTAAAGCTCAAGTCTACAATTCGTAATGTTTCTTTAATCAATTGGCTATAATCACTGAGGGCTAATTTTTGGCCACTATTTTGAAGGCGCTGTTTTTTGTTTTGAACTTCATTCATCCGCTCAATTCCTTGCAAGATGGCGGTGCTCAATAAAGCGATATTCTGGGCATTGGCACCACTGAGCGAACTTTCGTCCAATGCCAAACCAGGAATACTGATAATATCTTGGTAAAGCAAACCAAAGTAAATGGATCTGGCTAAAGAATCTGCTTGGAAGGTGCTTTCTAGCGCATTCATAGTCAACCACTTTTGTTGTAGGGTGTCCTTGAATGGAATTTGTTGGATAGAAATACTATCACTAATGTTCAAAGTGTTCCCTAGGTCATTTTCGCTTAGGTAACTACGCTGCACTCTAGTGGTATCATTTAAAAA
>CAXIDD010000152.1:0-9908 GCA_964021975.1 uncultured Saprospirales bacterium
GTACATAGCGTGGATAATCAGACGGAAAAGGTAGTAGCGGAAGATGGGACAACTCCTTTACGGTATGTAAACAGAGCCGGTCGTAATGTTCACGCCAGGCATTAGCCACCGCTTTACTTTTTTCGATTATGGTAAATTCTTGCCCAGCGGCTGTTAGCCTAGCCGCAGTAGCCAAACCAGCTGGACCAGCACCAATAATTAAGATAGGGGTGTGTATATTTTCCATAGGGCTATTTATTTTCGTATTTTATTTTTATCCAGTGAGAATACCCGCTTATTTGAGGGGCCTCCTCCAAAATGAATTTGATATAAAGAAGCAATATGTAGTGCAAAACCAAAAGGAATCGTAAAGCCCCAAAGCCATACGAATGGGAAATCTGTTAAAAATAAGCTAGAAATGCCTGTATCCAAAATTGGTTGGGCAAAAGGTAAGGAAACGTAGCCTAAAAAAACTTGATTAAATAAAAGAATGATTCCAAATATATTCCATAGCGTAGCTTCAAATTTCCGATTTTGACCCTTTGTGAAAAAAATAGTGCCCGCCACAATCGCTGTTACACCAACTGTATAATCTTGATTTAACCACAAAAAAGTCAGCTGTTTGGGTACAAAACCACCATAGAATCCAAGCCATAAAATTAAGTCCGTTAAAATGCGATAGGTCTGTCCATAGAAAAGCCAGGTTTTGGGCATCTTTTTCAAAAAAGACTGGAAAGGCGGCCAAAAAAGTAGTCCCCAACAAAAAAGTATTGGAGGAAAGAGCACAAACAGTAGATTGGGTAGTGTCCCTGTTTTAAAATCTGTTAAAACATTGCTTAAGGCTAATACAGCTAGGATAGCCAACCATACTAAAACTCCTAGCGTAAGACCATTTAAATACTTCTTTTGTCGATCAAGAGGTACTTGCATCTTTTGCAAGGTGTGTCCTACTGCATAACGCATCGTACTTAGCAGTCCGAAAACCAGTAGAAGAAGCATTAATTTCGCGACGATATAAACGGCTATATTCATAAGGTGTGGAAGATAGTAAGAGCTTGTTTAAAATTCAAGTCAATTGTGGATACTTTGCCCTGGAAATTGGCTATCTTTACTCACTGAAAAGTGACCGTGGGAATCTTCCCTAATTGTTTCACTAGATAAGGAATTATAAATATGGGACTCGTCATTTCGCTTTTGAATCATAAAGGCGGTGTAGGAAAAACCACCAGTGCCATCAACATTGGTGCTGGTTTGGCAGAATTAGGAAAAAGAGTGTTATTGATTGATCTGGATCCACAAGCTAATCTCACTTTAGCAATGGGTATTCCAAGACAACCAACCACCATCTATGAAGCACTTCGTGGCGAGGCTGACTTGATACCATTCAGTGTAAAGAATAGATTAGACGTGGTGGCCTCTACCCTAGATTTGTCTGGCGCAGAGATGGAATTGATCAATGAAGCAGGTAGAGAATATATACTCAGAGAATTATTGGATCCGATTCGTAGTAAATACGATTATATCCTCATTGATTGTCCGCCCTCTTTGGCACTATTGACTTTAAATGCACTAACTAGTAGTGATTTAGTGTATATTCCTCTTCAGACCGAGTTCTTAGCGATGCAGGGTCTAGCCAGAATCAAACAGATTATTCAAAAAGTGAAACTTCGTCTGAATAAAAAGTTAGAAATGGGTGGTGTAATTGCGACGATGTACGATGCTAGAAAAGTATTGAACAGAGATGTCATCAATACCATTCATAAATATTTTGGAGACATGGTTTTTGAAACCAAAATAAGAGATAATGTTGCTTTGGCCGAAGCGCCTGCACAACGAAAAGATATTTTTGCATATAGCCCTAAAAGTCCGGGAGCACAAGATTATTTATCCTTAGCAAAGGAAATTATTACGCGGACAGAACGTTTGAATTAATATGGCTAAAAAGAGATTTACAAGTGGTATGGATAGCCTGTTTGACGAAACTCCTGATCGGAAAGATCTTGAGCAGGATCCTTCATCTCTAGATAAAAAGTCACAAGACGAGCAGAAAACTTCCCAACTAGATAAAAAAAATACTGGTAAAGGTTTTAGTGACGATTTGAAAGCCTTCTTGCAAGAGGCATTCGAAGAATCATTTGATAAACAAGTTGGACAAACTAAAGCTCCTACACGTAAATCAACGCGTAATGTCAAACCTAAGCAAGGCCTGGATGCTTTGCTTCGGTCAACCATAGAACCGTCCAAAATGCGCCTCCGAAACAAACCGGTCCGGCGCCTAACCATCTCTTTTGACGAGACCAAACTGGCTAAACTCAAGAACATTGCCCGCCAGGAAAAAACTTTCCTCAAAGATATCATTGATGAAATCGTAGGAGAGTACCTAGCCTCTTATGATAAAGATCCTGAAGACTAAGCCAATATTCCCTCTAAAGCGGTCTTTGCTATATTGGTTAAGACTTGCTTATCTTGAGCTTTTCTTGATATCATATTGATACTTCCCAAGGTAGCAAATAAGAATTGTGAGAGTGCTTTTGGGTCTTTTTCTTTCGAAATACTACCCTTCGTTTGTTGGTCTTTAAAATAAAGCGACCAGTTTTCTACAAATTGCTCAAAGTTGGCGTTTAAAATAGCCTTTACCCTTGTAGAAAATTCTGCTTGATGATGTGAGGCCAATTCAGCCGTACAGTTCATTGCGAAACAACCTTTACGTTCCGTATCAGACCAGGCCCTTTCAATTGCTGTTTCTAAAAATTGTTGTAAAAAAAGCGACGTACTTATATTTTCAGATGACTCCGTAGAGCCTGACTCTTGGCCTCCTTCTAGATAAAAGCTCAAGGACTTCAGAAACAATTCCTCCTTATTACCAAAGGTCTCGTAAATACTAGACTTACTAATCTTTAGATAATCTCTTAAATCAGCAATTGAAGTAGCATGGTACCCTTTTTTCCAAAAAAGCTCCTGTGCTTTCACTAAGACTTGCTGCTCTTCAAATGCTTTTGTCCGTGCCATGCTTTATAAATTTAATTACGTAACTCTAAAATAGTCAAAAGTACACAAGTGTTCAACTTGCGTACCTTTGATTTATTCTTTGAACCACATAGTCCACACATAGCTAACATAGAACCTCCAATTAACTATTGGACACTTAATAGAATAAGTAGATCAGACTTAAAAATCAAAGAACTACCAATCCATCAAATATTAGGTCTGTGCAAATCCACCATCTACTGGAATTTCTGCGCCCGTGATGTAGCTACTATCCTGGCTCGCCAAGAAAAGTGCAACGGTAGCAATCTCGGCAGATTGACCAAACCGACCAAGCGGTACCTGCGAAGGAAAACTGGAAGCCATGTTGTTGATTTCGTTTTGATCTACATTATGCTTCCCATAAATTGGTGTATCGATAGGGCCCGGACTAAGTGAATTCACCCGAATGCCTCTGCTACCGTATTCTGCCGCTAGGACCCTTGTGATGGATCGGAGTGCTGCCTTACTAGAAGCATAAGCGGTCATAGCTGGAAATCCTTTCCCGTTTACCACTGAAGTATTAAAGATAATGCTGGCCCCCTCGTTTAGATAATCATTGGCTTCTCTTACCGTAAAAAGAGGCCCTTTTACATTGACATTATGTACCTCATCATAAATAGCTTCAGTCATTTGACTAATAGCCTCTAATCTAAAAATACCCGCATTTAAAAACAATACATCAATTTTCCCAAATTTAGCAACCGTCTGCTCGATTAGCTTTTTGCTATCGGCAATACTAGAAGCCTCTGCCGGTACTAAAAGGTACTCTCCATTTAATTCGCTGCTAATGGCATCTAACTTTTCCTGACTCCTACCCGTCAGTACAACTTTTGCTCCTTCATTTAAAAATGTTTTTGCGGTTTCTAATCCCATACCGCTGGTTGCTCCTGTTACAACCGCTACTTTGTTCGTTAACTTTCCCATTTTGATATTTTTTAGTGTTGATTCATTCTGGAACGATCATTCCAATATATTACAGAACGATCATTCCAGAATAAAGTTGAACAGTACCCAATAATTTTTCAATAATAATTTTTCATAGGGGTTTACACAAAAAATCACATCTATCTATTAGAAGCACACAACCTACATTATGCGTCCTATCCAATCTATTGACTTTATTTTAATCTATGTTCTTTTCCTAGGTCCCCTTCTATTAATTGGTACGCTGCAAGCTCAAACTAGTTATCCGCCTAAGGATCAGCAAATAAATTTACAAGTCAGTCCATCAACTGGCTTATACCACAAACCTGTACAAATCAACCTGAGTGGTTTACCACCACAAACCAAGGTTGAAATCGCTGTAAATGCAGTAGATGCTAGGCAAAACAAATGGACTTCTTGGGCTACTTTTATCTCTGACCAGGCGGGTAATGTAAACCCAGCATTTAGCCCCTCCATAGCTGGCACTTATACAGGCATTCATCCGATGGGCTTATTCTGGTCTATGCAAAGCAATGATTATCATCAAATTACGACCAGTAGTGGCTTTAATGCAATCCTTAGTGTTGAAATAGATGATAAAGTAATTACCCAAACAACGATTTATCGAAGGAGGACCCGCGAATTAGATCAATTAGATATCAACTATCAACAAAATCAGCCGCCATTATTTTTATAGGAGGTTCAGGAGGTGGATTTAGGCAAGAACGATCTAGTTTACTAGCCAATGCTGGTTATGCAGTGCTGGATCTAAAGTACTTTCGACAAGCTTCCTTACCAGAAGGTATTGTTGAAATACCTCTTGAATATGTTGCTCAGGCGCATCAATGGCTAATCGATCAACCTTCCATAGATCCGAATAACATCATCATTATGGGCCGCTCCAGAGGCTCTGAATTGGCGCTACTCTATGCAGCGAAATACCCAGATTTGAGGATGGTTGTGGCTGAAGCTCCTTCCAGTGTCGTCTGGTTTGGCTGGGCTGAACATAAATCATCTTGGTCTTATCAAGGTAAACCAGTACCCTATGCTGAATATACGGATGAAGCGTCCATCCGGATTGAGCAAGAACTAAAAGACAAAGGTCTTCAATATCGGGATGGTCCTAAATTTTTGAGTGCTTTTTCGAGTCAGGAAATGATCAAAACAGCTAGTATTCCCGTAGAAGAAATTCAGTGTCCCATTTTATTGATTTCAGGCAAAGATGATCAGGTCTGGCCATCCAGTATGATGGCACAGCTAATAGTAGATCGATTACAACAACACGAGTTTAACTACGAATTTCTTCATTTAGATTATGCGAACGCTGGACATAATTTTGGTGGTGGTGGCCAAGGTTGTGGCATACCTTTTTTACCACCAGAAAATTATGCCCAAGGAGGGGCTGCCAAAGGTGGCACTACAAAGGGGAATGCATTAGCCGCAAGTCAATCCTGGGCGGCACTTTTATCTTTTATTAAAAGACATTTAAGGTAAGGCTTAATCATTGATTAATAAGACAAACCTAACTCTTCTAAACCTGATCGACCATTATGAAAACGCTCCACTTCTTCGCCTTTTTAATTATTTTTTCAACTAATTGCCAAGCACAGGTATCACTCAGTAAGCTGGCCCTCCCTAAGGGGATTTATCCTGTTGGTTTTCAACATTATACGACTATTGATAGTACCCGGACTTACAGTCGTATCTTCGACTGGGATCGACAATCACAATTCCGGCCTATGGAGATTAGTATCTGGTATCCAGCGGGAGCGCCCGCTACGCTGGATACTACCATGACCGTTCTAGACTATTTGGAAGTGTATAAACAGGAGATGGAATGGGCGCATTTACCCAATAATCAAATCTTGAATTGGTTTTTCAATGGCAATATACCTAAAGATATTGCTCATCTGTCTGAATCAACCAGAGCTTATAAAGAGATAAAAAAAGCATCAGGGACCTTCCCTGTCTTGGTTTATGCTCCAGGTTTAGAAGGCAGTTCTATTGAGAACTTTGCACTTTTCGAATCCTTGGCTAGCCAAGGTTATATCATTATAGCCAGTCCAAGCAGAGGGGCAGATAATCGCTATTTTGCCAGGAACAAATTAAAAAATATAGAAACACAAGCTCAGGATATTACCTTTCTAATTAAAGAAGTCCAAAAAATCAAACAAACTGATCCATACAAGATTGCCGCAATTGGCTATAGTTTTGGTGGCATGTCTACTATTTTAAGCCAAATGAAAAATCAACAACTCAAGGCAATCCTTAGCCTGGATGGTGCCATGAAGTACCAATATTCAGCAATACAGCAATCTGTTTTTTTTGATTTAGATCGGATGGACGTTCCTTTTATTCATTTTGCCCAAAAAAACATCCCAGATAGTGTTTTACAAGCAGATAAACTAGATGCTTCGTTAAATACAGATTTTGATTTTTATGAGGAGCTGAAATGGAGTGCCGCCTACCGATTACAGTTTCATGATTTGACGCATCCGTATTTCACTACCTTAGGTTTGTTTTTTCAACAGCGAGATCCTCGACAGGATAAAACAGACCCTGATCTACTTGCAGCCCATCGTTTACTTGCAAACTATTGCTACCATTTTTCTGAAGCTTATCTAAAAAAGAATCCCAAAAGTTTAGCGTGGCTTCAGGAAAATCCGGATCAACAAAAACAGAAGCAAGGAAGGCTTGACTTCAAGAAGAAATCTGCGCTAAAAAAACCAATTCAATTTAATGACTTCCATGAATTGGCCCGAGCGGCCGAATACCAAAACCTAGTCCGTCTTTATCAACAGTTAAAAAATGAAAATCCCGCACTAACGCTGCCAGAATACCAACTAAATAACCTAGGCCTACAATTGACTTTTAATCCAAAGGCCAGCGAAGCAGGAATCAAAATATTCAATTTAGCACTACAGCTCTATCCGAAATCTGCCAATCTATTTGATAGTTTGGCAGAGGCACATCTTTATCTAGGAAACAAGGAGGAAGCTATCCGAAGTTTCGAACAATCCCTAGCTTTGAATCCTGAAAACAGAAATGCTATCGAGCGTTTGAAAACACTGAAAGTCGATTAAACCAAACAAGCGCAATCCAGCCTACTAGCCAGATTGCGCTTGTCTTTTAGATTTAAAACACTAAATCACTAAGCTATCCTTTCAGCTCTTGATAAGCCGCTGAAATGTTGCGTTCTATACCGCCGCCTTTCCATTCTGGAGCGCCGGGGATAGTTTCTAAGCCTTTCAATAGATCTTCTTGGGTGATACCCTTTTTGATACTCTTCTTAGTGAATTTGAGTAATTTTTTCAAGAACTTCTGCATGGCTTTAATGTCGTCCAAATTACCCGTTACATCGTATCCTTCTCCGGAATGTCCGAAAATAAAGAGGGTGTCTTTATCAAAAGTTTTCCTGACATTCCCGAGGACCTCAATCCAGTTGGCAATAGAAGCACCAGAGGATTTATCAATATAAGGGAAACGACGGTTGAACATTAGATCTCCCATATGCGCAATATTGGCATTTTCGAAATGGGTCACGGAGTCACCATCGGTATGAGCGGGGCCAAAGTAACGCATGGTTACGGTTTCGCCACCTACTTTTTTACTCCAATTGGTGTCATAAGTCTCAGTTGGATACAGTTGTCCAGCTTCTCTATCGTTGGCTTTCGCAACGCGCATTTGGTTGGCTTTAGAGTTGGCATGTGCTACGTGAGTATCGACAATTCCCTTGAAAGCGATATTTCCGGAAGTATGATCTCCATGGTGGTGGGTATTGACCAGCAAGTCAATTTTACGATCCGTTGTTTCCCGGATTTTATTAATAAAATTTTCAGATTGTGCCTTAAACTGGGTGTCAATCACGACAATACCGTCGTTAGAAAGCATCCACCCAATGGTACCGCCACGTTCGGTATAAATCCCTACATTATTACGCAGTGGTTTCATAGTGCCTGCATCGGGCAAAATTAGGTTTAGCAAGTCTTTTTGCCATGGCAATAAAGCAATACCGCCAGCCATAGCTGCATGTTGGATAAAGGTTCTTCTTTTAATCATTATAATTATTTTTAGGCTAGAAAAGACTTCATACTAACTCAAAGGAAGCTACTTTGTTTAAGTAAGGTCAAGATCTTGAACCTCACCCCTAAAGTAAGAAAGCTAAAAATCACCAAAATACCCTTCGAAACTAAGGTGAATTTTGATGACTTTAAGAAGCTGTTTGAATTTGGCTTTTACTTTTCACTTCAAAAGCCATATTCAATTTTACTCTTCCGTAATGATTTTTTCTTTTTTTAGTATTTCAATCGCTTTCTCGGCCTCTGCTTCTGGAACCAAAAGGGAGGCATTCCCTATCGAAGGAATGGCAGAATTGGGCTTCATCATAATGTGGCTAACGATATCATGCTGTTTCAGGATATCCTCTGCTAATTTGGCTTTAAACTCTAAATCTGCTGAGTAAACATTAATCCATCCGTCTTTCATCTGTTTATTGTTTTTATTTGGTGAGTAATTTAGTAGTTAACAATTTCTTTGAAGGTGATGTTGACTACTAGACTACCTTCTAAATTATTTAATATGCCCAATATAGAAAATTTAACTTCACAAATTAATGCTTGTACTATTTGTTCGGAACATTTGCCCCTTGGGCCAAAACCAATTTTCCGAATTGATCCGGAAGCTAAAATTGTTATTATCAGTCAGGCACCAGGCCGATATGCACACCAAAGCGGTATCCCTTGGGATGATCCGAGTGGCGAACGTTTACGCCAATGGTTAGATACAAGTCCTACTACTTTTTATAATCCTAAGAACTTTGCCATTGTCCCTATGGGTTTTTGTTATCCAGGGAAAGGCAAAAGCGGAGATTTACCTCCTCGTAAAGAATGCGCTCCTCAATGGCATGCTACCGTTCTCAAGATGATGCCCAATCTACAGTTGACCCTTTTGGTTGGTCAATATGCACAAAAAGCTTATTTAGGCTCTCGTAGAAAACGGAATCTCACGGAGACCGTTTTTGCCTTCGACGAATACTTACCTAGTGTCCTTCCATTACCGCATCCTTCTCCATTAAATGCCCGTTGGCGAAAAAAGAATCTTTGGTTTGAAGACCGTGTAGTATCCGTCCTTCAACAACAAGTGCATCAGCTTTTAGTCTGAATCAAACGTTTGCCAATCAAAGCAGCACATCCACTGATCACTGCCGTAATTAGCGCATAACGGGCAGATGCATCTGCGGTAGGATTGTATTCCCCAATGGTACCCAGCCTTATCATCATCATGACCAAGCAGCCAATCGCAAAAATGGCTAAAAACCTGATAATCCGATATTTTATTTCTGTTCCTTTATCCATATTAATCTGTTTGCGTAGCAGAAATTTGACTACCTTAAGTTAGAAAAAGAATCCACCACTAAAAACAAATCGCGTGATATTATTATCCGTATGAAATGCCGTTAAAGAAATAGCAATTTGATCAAAAGGATTCAAAAAGATGCCTCCACCATAGCTGTAGTGCCAAGTATCCGAATCTTCTCCTTCCAACCAAACTCGACCATGATCAAAGCCGGCAATTAGTCCCGAACTAAAGGGCAATAGCGCATTGTTATTAGAATTTAATTTCCAGCGTAGGTCAATATTTTGGTAAAATGAGGCCTTACCTCGATAGCGGTCTCTCCGAAAGCCTCGAAAATTACTTTCTTTTCCGATTCCACCTAAAACTGCACCTTGAAAGATCGTAAAATCATTATTAAAGGTATATTGACCACCTACTCTAGTGGCAAATACCAATTGCTTGTTAGCATCCAAATGCCGGTAGAGTGTAAATGCGCCTTTTACATAAGGGTAGCTAATTTCCGAATTGTTTAATTGCTGGAGGTAGGCTAGCTCCGCTACCGCCTTGATGCCATAGGCAGGGAATCCACCTTGGTCGGTGTTTGTATAATTATAAATAGCTTTGGCACCTGCATATTCTAAACC
>CAXIDD010000153.1:0-9892 GCA_964021975.1 uncultured Saprospirales bacterium
TTCGCTGACACCAAGTAGATTGGCCGCATTCCGTATACGCAACTTAGGGTTTTCTAATTTTAATGCCGTGTATTGTTGCTGGAGATCGATTGTTGTATTCATGTTTTATGTTTTAGTTAATTAGACAATTACTTTTATTTAGTTAAGGCCATTGGCCAAACATTTCAGCTTGATAAACCCGATAGGCTTTGTTTAGTATATTGATAAAGGATTTGAGTGTAGCGCATGATTAATAGTGGTGATTTGTAAACAATCATAGAGTGGGTGTTCTTGTACGATCGTATCTACCTGAAATGCTGTTTTGATATTTTCGACCGTCAAGACTTCTCTAGGAGGACCTATGGCGAGCAAGCGACCGTTTTTTAAAAGCAATAAACGGTCTACATACTGTGCAGCTAGGTTCATATCATGTAAGACAACTAATACTCCATAGTCTAATTCTTGGGCACTGCGTTTTGCCAACTGTAAAAGTTGATGTTGTTGAGCAATATCCTGACTTGCGGTAGGCTCATCTAATAGCAGATACTTTGGGCTATCGGAATCAGGGTTGTACAATTGAGTCAGGACTCTAGCAAAGTGAACGCGCTGTTGCTCTCCGCCGGAAAGTGTACGTACATCTTGGTGTATTTTATCTTTTAAGTTCACTAGCTCTAAAGCCCAAAGTGCAATGGCCCTGCTTTTTTGGATAGGCTCTTTTACAAACCGACCTAGCAATACGGTTTCGAGGACGCTGAAAGAAAAAGAAAGCTGGATATGCTGACTTAAGACGGCTCGCTGCTGAGCAAGTTCTTTTGGAGACCAGTTTTCTAATTTTTTTTGATTTAAGCTAATCTGCCCCGATTTATGGAATAGATGTCCGGCAATCGATTTTAATAAAGTGGACTTGCCAGCACCATTGGCACCGACGATAGCCAATA
Organism: uncultured Saprospirales bacterium; assembly: GCA_964021975.1. Lineage (GTDB taxonomy): Bacteria > Bacteroidota > Bacteroidia > Chitinophagales > Saprospiraceae > DATFKA01. Next base: position 918 of record CAXIDD010000153.1, read on the forward strand.
GTTCACCTGGCCGAAGATGAAAGCTGATATTTTGTAAGATGACTTTTGTGCCAATCTTTACAGAAAGTGCTTGTGTACTGATCATAGATTTAGGAAATAAAAAGATTATTCTTTTCTTTAGCTCTAAGCAACATCCAAATAAAAAATGGTGCGCCAACTAAAGCTGTGATGACTCCAATTGGTAACTCCGCGGGCGCAATAGCTGTTCTGGCTAAAGTGTCCGCTAGTACTAGGAGTATGGCTCCTAATAAAGCCGAATTGATTAGTAAGGGAAAGTGTTTAGTGCCTGTAAGTAATCGCAATGTATGGGGAACCACCAAGGCTACAAAACCTATAATACCCATCGCGGAAACACAAACTCCAACTGCTAGTGCAGAAAAGAAAATAATGGTCCATTTGACGCGCTGGATATGGATCCCTAGATAAGCAGCCTCGGATTCTCCTAAAATGAAAACATCTAAAGAACGGGCTACTCGAATTAGGAAAATCATAGCAATTGTGGTGCTTGGAATGATGTAATAAATGGTTTTCCATGTTCCTGCACTAAGACTACCCAAAGTCCAAAAGGTAATATCCCTTAATTGTTCTTCGTCAGAAAAATAGATCATTAAACCTGTAAGTGCTCCACAAAGTGCCGTAATGGCAATACCGGCCAACAACATAGTTGTAACGTAAGTTCGACCTTTGAAACTTGCCAAACGGTAAATCAAAACCGTCGTTAATAAACTTCCAGTAAAAGAGAGAATAGTGATGGTTAAATAACCGAAATAAACACTTAAGCCTGCTAGAATGGTATTGGCAAAATAGATGCCAGCAACCGCAAAAAGCATACCTCCACTCGTAATCCCAATTAGACTAGGTTCGGCCAGTGGGTTTCTAAAAAGCCCTTGTATTGCACTTCCAGAAACAGCCAAAGCAGCTCCGGCCCAGCACCCTAAAAGCACTCTTGGTAATCTAATATTCAAAAGGAGATAACTTGCTAATTCATTATTTGGTGTACTATTATTAAAAATAATAGCTAACATTTCCTGGATGGAAACAGGATAAGCACCTTGTGATAATCCAAAGATTAGGGTCACCAGCAAAAGACCAGATAAGATCACGCTTATAGTCCTTGGAGATATTTTATTGGATGTTTTCTCTTTGGCCTTTAAGGGCTTTGGAGTATTTATTTTTTCGGGTTGGTAGACCATCACAATCAGGTATTTTGAATTATTCTTGCAATAGCTGAGTAGCTAAATCTAAGGCTGCTGATCCCATCCGGGGTGTAAAACCAAGCAAGCGTAAGCCATCCATCGTTATCACCCGTTGATTTTTGCCTGCTGGCGTTTGTTGGATTCCTTCTATTTGAAAGAGTTGTTCCTTCCCGCCCAGCTTTTCTAAGCCACTTTCAAAAAGTAGAAGATAATCTGGTTGTGCTTGAATTAAACCCTCGGTCGACAAAGTTTTAAACCCTTCAAATTCAGTAATTGCGTTTTGACCACCGGCAAGGTTAATCATAGCTTCCGCTGGGGTATCCCTACCCGCAACCATCATATTGCCAGCACCACGTGCATAAATGAATAAAACTTTAGGTTGGATGATGTGGTCTTTTAGTAATGCCTCCAACTGCGTTTTTTGGGCGCTTAGTTTTTGCTCAATTTGTTTCGATCTGCCTTCAGCTCCTAGTTTTTCTTCAATGGCTAAAGCCATTTTGATTGGCGCTTCAAAGGTGTTTTCACTGCTTAGAATTAATAATTCTATACCAGATTCTTTGAGTTGCTGCACTGCTGGTAAACTTGCATTTCCCTCAAGTATTAAGATTAAATCAGGTCGCTGGGCCAATACGCCTTCTACATTTAGTTGTCGGATGTGACCTAAGCGGGGCACTTCGACTAGTGCGTCAGCAGGATAAGTACTAGTTACATCTACGGCTACGATTTTATCTCCATACCCTAAAGCAAAAAGAGTCTCTGTAATCGAGCCAGATAAAGAAACAATGCGCTCATATTTGTTGCCATCTATGTTGGTTTCAACACCTGGATTTTCTGTTGACTGGCAACTAAATGTCAATAAGATGAGTAATAGAAGGGGGCTAATGTATTTCATATTCGAGTTTTTTTTAGTAAAAAAAGCAAGGCACGGCCAAGTAATGTGTAGAACATTACGCTTGTAAGCCGCGACGATTATTCTTGCTTAATTGGCTTCAGTCAGCCTATTGGATGCTAATTTTTTGAGTCATTTGACTTTGTCCTGCTTGGATATTTAAATAATAAGCACCTCGAGCTAAAGTCTGTGATAATTGAAAATTATAATTGTTTGAACCTGTAATTCCGTTTACAGTCTTAGCCCAAACTAGTTGCCCTAATTGATTGAAAAGTTGCAATTGTACGTTTTGATCGGACTCTTTTAGTGAAAAAGCAACATTCAAATCATTCTGTATTGGATTAGGGAATATCCGGAAATCTTCAAAAGCGGTATTTAGATTACGCGTCGAAACGACGTTTAGTTCTGTTTTGTTAATCACGGTTACGCCAGTGGTAGAACCTTCAAAATCGATGAGTACCGTTTTGTAAAGCTTACCAGCAGCAGTTTTGACTAAGAAAGAAAGATCATTGGGGATCACCCAGCCTTCCGTAAAGTCAAAAGCCTTCCAATCATAACCCATGGCATCTAATCGGGTAGAATATTGAGTGGTATCATTTGGTACAACATCATCGGGGTTCATCCCTTCAATGCGTGCTACTTCCGTACCAGGCATCGATAAAAAGCCAGTAACCGTATAATCTAGAATATTGGTAGTATTGGTATCCGGTACACTGGTAATGTAACGGGTGTAAAGCAAGTCCATGCCGCTTAAATCAAGATCTAAAGTTGTACCAGTGGTAAAAGAAAATAAAGCCAGGCCATTTTGGAAATCTTTCTTATCGATTTCTGCGGTCTGCTCTTCCGTCCCATCCAGATTGGCCCATTTGATCTTGTAGACATCAATGTCTAAGAGTTCTATTAATAGTTTCTTGTAGACACCTGAACGGAGCTTGATAATAAATAGCTCATCACCAATCACCTGACGAGTCATAGGATTGTAGTTTCCCCAGCCAAAATCAAAAAAACTTTGAGGATTTAAGTTGACATTAAACGCTCCAAAACCCCAGCTGCGCTCATCATTGTACAAGCGGGTGAAGGTAGTATCAAAGGCGGTAATTACATCATAGTTATTGGTATCTGCTAAATACAACTCTATGGATGGGGCAGGCATGCCAAAAGTTGAAGCGGAAGACTCATTAATATGAATCCCGGCATCTTGGAGCCCAAAAGTGGTAAAGATTAGATCCCAATCACTAGTCTTTAACTCGATTGTTTTATCAGTATCGAGGTCATAAAAAAGTTGATTGGCATAGCCTTGTCCAATGGATAATTCTGTGAAATTTTGGGCCATAGCCATATGGCCAGTAATTAGAGCAACTAAAAGAGGTAAATATGTTTTCATTAGTTTGTGTTTAATCTTGCTTAAATTTTCTTTTTGATGGCAAAAATGAATGATTTTGTTGTCAAAAAGGCAAAAAATACAGACATAGTCTTGGGGCAACACCTTTTTTAACGCATTATAAGGGCAAAATCTTAAAATTTGACTTGTGTATGAAATTTCGTTATTCTTATTTAGACAAAATAAAAATAATGTCCTATGCTGCAAATGTAAGCCATTCCTCAGATATAAGAAATACTTAATTGTGGGTAAATTTCAAGCTGATTATTGGGTATTGCGATACCTATTTGTAGGTAGTGATTAATTTATTTGTGCTTAGTTAGCGAATTTTCGCTATATTTATTTTCCTTAAAAATGAATAGCATGACGTCTACTAAATACCCAAACTTATTAGAGCCCCTAGATTTAGGTTTTACAACTTTGAAAAACCGCGTAATTATGGGCTCTATGCATACTGGTCTGGAGGAAGCTAAGGATGGTTTTCAAAAAATGGCTGCTTACTTTGCAGAGAGGGCTAAAGGACAAGTAGGTCTAATAGTGACTGGAGGCATTGCTCCGAATCGGGAAGGCTGGGTAGGCCCCTTTGCGGCTAAAATGTCTACCAAGGCTGAGGCTAAAAAGCATCAGGTTATTACTGAAGCGGTCCACAAGGAAGGTGGTAAAATCTGTATGCAGATACTGCACTCCGGTCGTTACGGTTACCATCCATTGGCGGTTTCTGCTTCTGCAATACGTTCTCCGATTACACCATTTCGGCCCAGGGCATTAAGTAGCCGCGGTGTAGTTCGGACGATTAATGCTTTTGCTAAAACGGCTGTATTGGCAAAAGAAGCTGGCTATGATGGGGTTGAAATTATGGGCTCGGAAGGGTATCTGATTAACCAGTTTATCGTTTCAAAAACCAATAAAAGAACGGATAAATGGGGTGGTAGTTATGAGAATCGTATTCAGTTTCCAATCGAAATTGTACGGAAAGTCCGCGAAGCGGTAGGCCCCAACTTTATCATTATCTACCGTCTATCCATGCTGGATTTGGTAGATGATGGCAGCACTTGGGAGGAAGTAGAGCACTTAGCCAAGGAAATCGAAAAAGCAGGAGCGACCATCATCAATACAGGTATTGGCTGGCACGAGGCCCGTGTCCCCACGATTGCTACGATGGTGCCACGAGGAGGATTTAGTTGGGTAACCAAACGCCTCATGGGTAAGGTCAATATACCTTTAGTGACCACGAATCGGATTAACATGCCAGATATAGCAGAATCTATTCTGTCTGATGGTCATGCAGATATGGTGTCTATGGCGCGGCCGATGCTAGCAGATCCATTTTTTGTAAAAAAAGCAGCGGAAGGTTTAGCCGAAGAAATCAATACCTGTATCGGCTGTAACCAGGCTTGTTTGGATCACGTATTCGAACAAAAACGCGCCAGTTGCTTAGTGAACCCCAGAGCTTGTTACGAAACGGAATTGGTTTATACGCCTGCTGAAGTGAAAAAGAAAATTGCGATAGTTGGTGCCGGTCCAGCGGGTTTAGGGACGAGTATAGTTGCGGCTGAAAGAGGCCATGAAGTGCATCTTTTCGAAGCCAGTAAAGAGATTGGCGGACAATTCAATATGGCTAAAGAAATTCCTGGAAAAGAAGAATTCCATGAGACTATCCGTTATTTTAAAGTTCAGATTGCCAAACATGGGGTGCATTTACACCTCAATACCAAAGTGAATAGCGAGGATCTTCTTGCGCAGCAGTTTGATGAAGTGATCCTCGCTACGGGAGTAGTCCCAAGACAAATTCAAATACCAGGGATTGATCACGAAAAAGTGTTGGGTTATACCGATGTGTTGAAACATAAAAAGTCAGTTGGAAATCGAGTAGCGATTATTGGTGCGGGAGGAATCGGTTTCGACGTTGCCGAATATCTATCTCACGAAAATCCTGAACAAGTATCCCAAACGGAACACTTTATGCAGGAATGGGGCGTAGATATGGATTATGCGCAAGGAGGTGCACTGACCACCGCTCAACCAGCACCTTCTCCAAGAGAAATCTTTTTATTGCAGCGCAAAGGGGGCAAATTAGGTGCACGATTGGGTAAGACTACAGGTTGGATTCATCGAGCTTCTTTGAAGAAAAAACAGGTGAATATGTTGGGAAGTGTCCGTTACGAAAAAATTGATGACGAAGGATTACACATTACTATTCATGATGAGCCACAAGTATTAGCCGTAGATCATATCATAGTATGTGCCGGTCAAGAATCAGTCCGGAACCTTTTAGAACCTTTGCAAACGGCGGGTATCTCTGTTCATATTATCGGTGGTGCCGATGAAGCCAAAGAATTAGACGCTAAAAGAGCAATCGATCAAGGTGCTAGATTAGCAGCTAGTTTGTAAGAAATGTTTGACTATAAAAAGGACCTTGTAGCTATTAGGTACAAGGGCCTTTTTAGTATTTCAGTAATTGTTAATCAATACTACTCACGCTACCTGAGCCGGCAATACTGGTTTTGATACCTGCTTTTCCTTTGTAGAACACTTTGCCGCTTCCTGCGATAGAGACATCTAAATCTCCATCATCTACGTGAATATAAGTAGTACCAGAACCAGCGATACTCACCTTAGCATTATCTACTTTTAGGTTTTCTGCTTTGATCTTACCAGAGCCTGCAATACTCATTTTTAGATCTTCTGCATCTCCAGCAAATGAAATATTACCAGAACCACCGATGGAAATTTTGAGATCACCAAGATTTTTAAAAGGTGTTTCTCCGATGATATCTCCAGAACCACCAATAGCCATTGCTTCAATGGTGGGCATAGTGATCCAAACGGTTGCTTTCTTATAATCTTTTACGCGAATATTTTCATCAAAGCCAATGCTCCAAGAGCCATTTTTGACTTCTTTATTCAACTCATCAATAATGTTTTGTTGCGCTTCAATTTCGACGCTGTAATTATTGCCTTGGGTCAGATAAACCGTGGCACGCAGTCCGACACCAATAGCTTCAAAATTATCAACATCTAAAGTCTTTTTAACTAATGGTCCTTCTCCATTCAAGGTTTTCTTACTTTTCCACTTTTGAGCGTCTACTCCGGTCGGTAATAAAGCAATACTTAAAATTAGAACGGCTAACCATTGTGTGCATTTTTTCATCCTTGTTGGTTTTGATTGTGTGATTTAAACTACCTCTAAAGACAAGACCGCTTTTAATTGGTTGCTTGTCTTTGGGTAAATCACTGGATTTGACGATATTCGCAGCATCAAAATAAATCATATGGACTTTGATATTGATATACAGAAGTATTCAGATATTTTTATTGATAATGCTGTCTTCTATGGGCCTAAGCTAATTGTTGCCTTTTTAGTGCTGTGGATTGGATTCAAACTTATCAATCGTTTGACAAAATTCATGACCAATAACTTAGGCAAACTAGGATTTAATGAAACCTTGATTTCTTTTGGGAAATCTATGCTGGGTATTGTTATGAAGGCCTTGTTATTGATTTTCCTGGCTGGTTATCTTGGCGTTGATTTAACTGTCTTTGTTACGGTGCTAGCAACAGCTGGTTTGGCAGTAGGTTTGGCACTTCAGGGCAGCCTAAGCAATTTTGCAGCTGGCATCATCATTCTGATTTTTAAGCCATATCGAGTAGGAGAGTGGATTGAGGTCGAAGAGAAGTTTGGCAAAGTAGAAGAGATTCAAATCTTTAATACCCTTATTGTAACGCCTGGAAGTAAAACTTTAATCATTCCCAATGGTGCTGTTATTGAAGGAATTGTAACCAATTACTCTAAAAAAGGATACATTCGCCTGGAGCTCAATGTGACCATGCCCTACGAAGAAAGTTTCCCAAAGGTGAGACAAATAATCAGTGATGCCATTGCTTCAGTAGATAAAGTCATCAAAGATATGGAGCCAGAGATTGGTATTGAGACTTATGACTCACACAACATTGTGCTAGCCGTTCGGCCTTTTGCCAAACCGGATGATTATTGGGAGGTTACTTTTGAAGTTTATGAAAATATTAAACGTGCTTTCAGTGAGAATAACATCAAGGTAGCTTACTCAGAAGGAGTAGAAATTGGAAAAATTGGCGGCTAAAAGAAATTTATTAATTGTTGAAATAATAGACTTATGAAAAAGACTAGCTTTATCATTGTTTTGCTCTCCATATCCTCTATGGCCTGGTCCCAAGTTAACTATCTCTCAGAGTTCGAGCAAAAATGGGCTAATGCTAAAGCATATACCTTAGAATTAGCAGAATCGATGCCTGAATCTGCTTATGATTATGGTCCTACGGAAGAGCAAATGAGCTTTAAAGAACAGCTCTTGCACATCACTAGTAATATGGTTTGGTTGACGAGTAGTTATTTAGGTGGTGAAAAACTGGAAGCAGATCTAAAGAAAAGTGATTATTCTAAAGCAGAGGTCATCAAAATATTAACGGATGCTTTCGATTTAGCCGCACAAGCAGTAAAAGCATTTCCGGAAGAAGATTTGGAAACAGAGGTTAAATTCTTTGCTGGGCCAATGTCTAAAAGACAAATAATGGTTTTAATGAATGATCATGTGGTTCATCATCGAGGGCAAATCATCGTTTATGCCCGTCTGAAAGGTGTGAAACCGCCTAAGTTTAGAGGATGGTAAACTAGATTTTATAGACTAAGAAAAAGCCTTCACCTTTGACAAAGATGGAGGCTTTTTCTTAGAAGCTATTTGAATTTGACTATTGAATGGCTTTTAAAGCGGCCAATATATCTGCCGGTTCTGCTCTATTGCGATACTCAGCATCCAGAAAAGCATAACTTATGGTACCATCTTGTTGAATAACATAAGTAGCAGCCAAGGGTAATTCATCAGAATCATCGCCATTATAGGCTTCTAAATCAAAGGCATTGTGGTAAACCTCAGCGACTTCAGGTGTAAGTTTAAAAACGATTCCATAGTCTTTTGCTACAGTATTACCAATGTCACTCAATACTTCAAATGCTAGGCCATGTTTCTCACTTGTGCTGATTGATTTATCTGGCAATTCAGGAGTCAGTGCCAATAAATTGGCACCAGCAGCTTGAAATGCAGGTAGTTCTTGTTGTAGACGATTCAAGGTCAGGTTACAGTAAGGACACCAGCCACCTCGGTACCAAGTCAGTATTGCAGGGCCTTTTTCGAGATAATCACTTAGCCTTACTTCTTGGCCGGTAGCATTTTTTAGGGTGAAATCAGGTGCTTTATCCCCCACGTTTTTGGCTTGTTCATAGATGCCTCCATCAATTACAGCTTGGATGCCATCTTGATAAATACGTTTACGCTCTACAGTTGCTGCTTGGGCCCATTCTGTTTTGCGAGCATCCAATTTTGCCTGTAGGCTAGTAGCTTGTTTAGGAATAGTAGTCGTGGTATCTGGATTAGTCATATCATTGGCGTTTTTTGGAGCTGAAGCATTATTGCTACAACTGGCTAAAGTGATTAGCATACTTAGAATAAAATATTTCATTTTGGTGGCATTTGAA
>CAXIDD010000154.1:0-9855 GCA_964021975.1 uncultured Saprospirales bacterium
CGGGATGTAGCTCAGCCCGGTTAGAGTGCTGGTCTGGGGGACCAGAGGCCGGAGGTTCGAATCCTCTCATCCCGACAAAGCTCAAAGGTCATTCTTGTAAAGAATGGCCTTTTTATATACCCCAAAGGTGCCAAATTCATTTGAGCACCTTTGGGGTATATAAAAAGGCCAACCCGCAGGGTGGGCTTTATGCTTTGTAACTCCCACCATAGGGATCGGCGCAGCCAATCCGCTCTTCCTGATTAAGAGAAGGAAGTAGCTTTTTTGGTCTTCCAAGTTTTCTATCCAACCATATTTTTCTAAATTGTAAATCACTAAAACCGAATAAATGAACAACCTAGAAATACCGAGCAAGTCCTTAATTTTATTTTATACATTTAGTGTATTGTGGCTCTCTAGTTGTCAGTTTTCGGAGGTGTCAAACAGTCGACCTAACATTCTTTTGATCCTGGCAGATGATCTTGGCTATGGCGATTTATCATGTTATGGTGGGGATATTCAAACACCGAACCTTGATGCCATTGCCGCGGCGGGACTACGGTTTAGTCATTTTCACACTGCACCTATGTGCGCTCCTACGCGAGCCATGTTACTTTCCGGGAATGACAATCACATTGCGGGTATGGGGCGCCAAGCAAGGGTGTCTGAAGATTTTGGATTTGAAGGAAGACTAACGGATCGGATTGTCACTATCCCTCAGCTGTTGAGAGATACTGGTTATCATACTTATATGGCGGGTAAATGGCATTTGGGAAGGACTGCGGCGGCTAATCCTGCTCAAAAGGGGTTTGAACGTTCTTTTGCCTTGCACGGTGGGGCCGGTAATCATTACACCAATCAAGGGGCGCTCCGTAAAGGATTGTCAAAATATACCGAAGATGGAGACAGTACGAGTTGGACCGATGGGAATTATTCGACAGATTTTTATACTGATAAACTCATCCAGTATATAGATCATAATCGAGACGATGGCAAGCCTTTTTTTGCCTACGCAGCCTACACTTCCCCCCACTGGCCATTACAAGTTGATCGAGAACATTGGGAAAAGTATAAAGGCCAGTATGATAGCGGATACGAAGCATTGCGCTTAAAAAGATTCAATAGCCTTAAAAAGATGGGCATCGTTCCGGAAGAAGCTACCTTACCAGCTTTGCATCCATCCGTACAGCCTTGGGATTCCTTATCAACAGAGGAACAAAGAAAGGAAGCTCGGAAAATGGAGCTATATGCGGGCATGGTTGATAATCTGGATCACAACATTGGTAGGCTAATCAATTATCTAAAAGAAACAGGACAGTATGAAAATACCTTCATTGTTTTTATGTCGGATAATGGTGCTGCCCCCAGAGATTTTATTAAAAATGAGCACTACAAATTTTTGCGAGAATATTATAATGATGATTACGAACGGATGGGAGAGGCAGACTCCTACATCTCCTACGGCCCACAATGGGCAGAGGCAGGAGCAGCTCCTTTCCGATATTATAAAAACTATGCTACTGAAGGCGGCACAAATACTACCTTGATTGTCAGTGGCCCACAGGTGAAAGCACAACAGGACTTTTATCACGGGTTTACCAGTCTTCTAGATTTAGCTCCTACCTTTTACGACTTGGCAAAGACCACTTATCCAGAATCCTATCAGGGCAAACCTATTTACCCATTATTAGGGCGTTCATTGCTTCCATTCCTTACGGGAAAAGAAGAAAAAATCCATAATGACGACTACGTTTTTGCCATAGAACATGGTGGAAATGCCATGGTGAGAAAAGGAGACTGGAAAATCACTAATTTCTCTAAGCCTTTTAAAACGGAAAACTTTGGATTATATGACCTTTCTAAAGATATAGGTGAACAAACAGACTTAAGAGAACAATATCCAGAAAAGTACCTAGACTTATTAAAGGAGTGGAGTGCTTACGCGGAAAAGATTAAATTGCCTGAGGAGTAAGGGAAATATTGAAGAACAGCTTAAAAACCCATAGTGTCTTAATTACACTTAGTTGATTAATGTCACTCCATTCGATGAGTTATGTTGCAGGCCTACTTGCATAAGGCCCTTACCTTTACTACCGAAACAAAAAATACATTATGTCTGTCGGGAACTTCATCCGAAAACATCTATCCGTACTTTTGTCAATCGGATTATTAATCGTTTCTTTTCAAGCACACCTTTGGCAATCTTTACTGGGCCTCTCTCCTCAAGAGGAAATCGCAGGTATCATTTTAGTTGCTACGGCTATCCTATGGGTTACAGAATCAATTCCGCTTTACATCACTAGTCTGGGGGTACTTTTTTTTAGTATTGTCTGGTTATTACCTGCTTTAGAAGTAGCTCAAATTGAAGCGAGTAAAAATGACTTTTTAATTGCCTTTTTTGGAGACATCACTTTGTTGTTTATGGGGGGCTTTGTTCTGGCCGCACTTCTAAATAAATATGGTATATCCAGGATGATTGCCCAAACTATTTTGAAAAGTACAGGCAGCAATTCTAGTAGTATTTTATTATCGGTTATTGTGGTCTCTGCTTTTTTATCCATGTGGATAAGTAACACGGGTACTGCGGCTATGATGTTTGCCATCATGGCACCTGTAATCATGGACTTGCCTGATACCAATCCTTTCGCAAAAGCCATTGCCTTGGGCATCCCGTTCGCTTGTAATATTGGTGGTATTGGTACACCGATTGGTACGCCTCCCAATGCCATCGCAATGGAATACATTACCAAGGCTGGTATTGAAGTTTCCTTTCTAAATTGGATGGTCATCGCGATACCACTTATGCTGGTTCTGCTGTTTTTCTTATGGAAAACATTATTACGGATCTATCCACCTGCAGATAAAAATGTATACTTGAAACTAGAACAATTAGAGGATTTTGGTCCAAGTCAATACTTGGTTATTGCTATTTTTATGATAACTGTTATCGGATGGATGACTTCAGGATTAACCGGAATCTCAACGGGTACCGTCGGTTTATTTGTAGTTTTAGCAGCATTTGGGTCTAACCTTTTGAGAACGCAAGATTTTAAAAATATATCCTGGGATATATTATTTATGCTTGGCGGTGGATTATGTTTGGGTATTGCTTTACAAAAAAGTGGATTCACCAGTACCATTGCAAATCTGATTCCTACTCAGGGTAGCTACATCTTGTTGTTGCTAGTTTTATTGGTAATTGCAGCGGTGATGACCACCTTTATGAGTAATACCGCAACGGCCAATTTACTTATTCCAGTGGCCGTATCCTTACCGAATAGTGAACTGATCTTGTCGGTAGCCATCGCATTAATGTGTTCTACTTCGATGGCTCTCCCAATTAGTACGCCACCAAACGCCATTGCCTTTGGCTCTGGGATGCTCCAGTCTAAAGATATGCTCAGTTCCGGTATGGTGGTGACTGCGATTGCCTTGGTTGGTATATTATTGGCTTGTATCTTTTATTTACCATTAATAGTGTAAGAATTGGTGCCTAAAATCATCAAATGTTACAGACAATTATCGCTTATTAATACCTTATTTACTACTAAATTTAATAAAATGCCCCATACCAACTTATTCACCAATAAAACCAAATCCGTGGAACTACACATACAAAAATGCCAGGCTTGCGAGTCCACTAAGCTAAAGAACATCTTGTACCGCCAAACAGGGAGAGCAGACAAGGTATACGTTCAGTGCCAGGATTGTGGCGCTTTCGTAGCCAGTTACGCTATCGCACCTCGTGGATATTATCACCACGGCAAAGGTTACGAATCTTTCATACGGGGGATTAGCCGCGGTGGAGAATACATGAGTGGCTCCCGCATAAAGCGACTTTTCATAGAACATAAGGAGCGCGAAATTCAAACTTTTGAAAAAGTACTAGAGCTTCTTAAAGAAAGAGATAAAAAAAAGCAGCAATAAAATATGGAATCTTGGTTGGTATACACTCTTAAGATGGAATGCTACTACAGTGGCTGATATTTTTTTACCAATCAATATTATTATTTATGAAAATTTCCTTAAAAATTTTATCTCTAGGATTATGTCTAGTTTTTTCCTTATTGGCTGCACCTCAGGTAAATGCGCAAAAAAGAGGCTCAAGCGATGCATCAGCCAGTGTTCTAAAAGGCAAAGATGCTTTTATTCTTAGTGGGCTTAAGATGTCGCCTCAAGACCAGAAAGCACTACTGAAACTAGCCCAAAATAATCCCAAAGCATTTAAAATTTCCGTCAACTCAGGTAAGAGCTCAAAGTCCTATGGTAAGATGGCTAATAGTGAAATGCGTATCAAGCAGGTACTTAAAGCCAGCGGATCTGGTGGGACCACAACTCAGGCCTCAGCAACTTGTCATACGGTGAGTACGGATGTCAATTGTGTGAGTGTTAATACAGTAGTTGGTGTAGCTGGACTCAATTCTAGGACACGCAGTCAGCTAAATAGCTTGATGAAGAAGTACATGCGCTAGCCGCTAGAAGTCTTACTTGGTGGTAGTTATCTATTTTTGATGACTACTACCATTCTTAGATTTTAGACCTACGATTAATCCAAAATGTTATGCTTCAAACTTACCAAAAAGTACTACTCTTGGGCTTTTTTATACTTCATATTGGGGCTATTTGCTGGTACAACTTATATGCATTGAATACTTACCAGAAACCAGAAGTTTTTGAGCAATTATCAAAACCTGGGCAGCAAGTGTTTTTACAACTAAAACGAATCCTTCCGTATAATATCCCCACTGCTATGCGACCATATGCCCACTTTTGTGGAACAGATACGGGGTATTCTTTATTTGCACCCAATGTTCCCTCTGCAATTAGTGTGTTTTTTGAACTAAGGGATGCAGATGGAAATACCACCATTAAATTCCCGGAGCTGGAAAGTCGTTCTGGTTTAGATCGCTTTACGGTCAACTTAGCTACTTATAAGTCCTTTGAAGAAATACAACCACTAATGGCTTATGGCTGGGCTTCACGGATGTTGGAAATCTATCCAGATTATACAGCGATCACCGTAATTATTGGTAGCCATCGAATGCCCAATATGCAAGCGTATCAATCTGGAGAACGCTCCAAGTTCCTAGAAACCGTTCGCTATGAATTTGAACTAGACTAATTTCCTTAAAACAGCTATACGATGTTCTCAATCAATCAGTGGTTTTTTAAACCTTCTTCTCCTCGTGTATTTACTTTTTTTCGCATTGCGGTTGCCGTATTTTGTATGATCCAAATCATCAAATTATATCCGGACCTGCTGAATGTTTTTGGACAATATGGTTTTAATCGGGCTGATGTAGTATCGGTTACTCAAGCACCGTTTATGCCTCGAATTACCTGGATTAGTGATGCCTTATTGCCTTTGGGTATTGGCGAGGTAAGTGTCATTTATGGCCTTTTTGGCTTCTATTTGTTGACACTCTTAGGTTTGGTACTGGGCTATTCAAATCGTTTGTTCGCAGGATTAGCACTTTTTTGTCACCTGCTTTTCTTTGGCTCCGGCAAAATGTTCATGTATGGCGTTGATTATTTCACCACTTCGGCCTTATTTTATTGTTTGATTTTACCATCCACACAGGCATTTTCCTTGCGTTCCTTCCGTTTTTTAGGTCAAGTAAAAGCCAGCGCTTATGCCACTTTTATCAAACGAGTTTTGCAAGTACATCTTTGTCTGGTTTATTTTTTTGGCGGGATCAGTAAAATGCTTGGTGTCCACTGGTGGACGGGCGAAGGTATTTGGCGAGCGGTTTCTTTACCTGGGTTTAATAATATGGATACAACCTGGATGGCCAATTTTCCGAATATGTTGATGGTGATGGGCTGGATCGTTTTGCTGACCGAGACCTTTTATTTTGTTGGAATTTATATTAAAAAAACACGCCCAATCATTTTATTGGCCATATTAGGAATGCACTTAGGAATTGGCCTCACAATGGGTTTGTATCAGTTCGCTACCATTATGATTCTATTCAATTTTACAGCGTTTGGTTGGGATTATATGCAGGAGCTATTTGGGGCCAATCGCTTTCGTCAGTTATTTGAACGCTTTCGGCTTCGACTGTCCTTCTGATGAAATGGGAATTAATGGCTAGTTTAACTAGCTTCTTATACGATTTTCTCCAAAATAAAGATTTTTGTTTTTCGACATTTTCCTAATTTTAAACATAAAATTAGCGGATAAATGATGCGAGAAAATTTGCTGTTCTTCCTACTCTTTTCTTTAGTACTTCCTTTTATTTCCCTTGCTCAACAAGCTTCAAAAATCATCTATGAAGATGAAGAGGGGTGCCTCCGGTATGTAGCCGACAATGAAAATAATTATATTCCAGATTTTAGCTATGCTGGATACAAAAATGGAGAAGATTCCATCCCATTATTGCCCATTGTAAAAACCTTATCCGCGATAGAAGGCGATAACACGAATCATATCCAAACTGCTTTAGATGAGTTAGCCATGCTGACGCCAGATGAGAAGGGTTGGCGTGGAGCACTTTTATTAGAAGCAGGAGCTTATGAAATTCACGGGACTGTTGTCATCCGAGAAAGTGGCATTGTATTACGTGGAGTTGGAGCGGAGAAAGATGTTCTAAGCAACACGGTTTTGCTAGGAGTAGGTAATTTGTCAGAAGGAAGAGATATTATCCAGATGGGGAATGCTCCAAATGCCAACTGGAATCAAGCTATTCCAGGTACTAATTCAACCATTACAAGTTCATTTGTTCCAGCTGGTTCCCGGTCTCTTAAAGTAGCCGCTCCCGAACTTTACCGCAAAGGTGATAATGTTATCCTTCGTCATCCAAGTACGCAAGAGTGGTTAGCGTCCATTAATTTTGGAGCTACAGCTAGTGATGACTCTTGGACTCCTAACACCATAGACATTGTTTATAATCGATACATAATGGAAGTCGATTCTGAAGAAAGCAAAATCACCTTAGATGCGCCTATTTATGATCATTTTGATCGATCGCTTTCACAAACTTTAATCTATACTTTAGATAAAACGAATATCAAGCAGAATATAGGTGTTGAAAATTTAAGAATTGATATTCAAACGGATGGACCACTCACAGAAAACCATGCACGTAATGCTATTAAATTGATTGGTGTAGAAGATTGTTGGGTAAGAAAGGTAACTGCCTTACATTTTATTTATGCAGCAGTTGATACCAGAAGTGCTAGTCGAGTGACGGTGAAGGATTGTCAGGGCTTAGAACCTCATTCTGAAATAACTGGAGCACGGAGGTATAATTTTGCGGTGGGGAGGGAGTCCAATCAAATTCTTTTTGTAAACTGTCGAGCTACCGAAGGGCGACATTCTTTTGTTTCAAACGGCATAAGTAGCGTATCTGGTATTGTTTTTTACAATTGTACTTCAGAGGTAGATTATGGGCCTAGTGAAGGACATCGGCGTTGGTCTCAAGGGATGTTATTTGATAACATCACTTTTACTAAGTCAGAGACCAGTACATTAATTGGCTTATATAATCGTGGAGATTATGGTACAGGTCACGGCTGGTCAACAACAAATGGGGTAGCATGGAAGGTAAGTGTACCTAATTCAAAAAAAATCATTCTACAAAAACCACCTGGAAGGCAAAATTATGCCATTGCTTGCCAGGCATTAGTGACCAATACACACCGGTTTCCACACCCGCCTGGATATGCTGAATTAGACAATCAGGTTCCATTGATTCCTTCTCTTTATTTAAAACAACTTGAAAACCGTCTCCAACTAGGTATTCCCCCAGATGCACCTGCAAAGTTAGACGCTAACTTTGTTAATGGCATGGTATTGCTTAATTGGATCGATATTGCAAGTCAGGAAAGTGGATACATCGTAGAGTTATCTGTAGATGGTGGCGATCATTTTTCAGAAATTGCTCAACTACCAGCGGACGAAACATCCTTTTTGCATACTGGGCTTTCAGGTGTGGATGAACAATTAATATACCGAGTCTTTGCTTTAGGCAATCAATGTCCATCACCCTACTCCAATGAAGTTAAAGCCAGCTTAATTACAAGTACACAATCGACCCCAATACCTAGGTTAAACGTATTCCCAAATCCTTTTTCAGACTCTATTCAAATACAAGCAGGTACACAAATAAATCTGATCAAAGTTTTCGACAGCCTAGGAAAAGAGTTGATGAAAACGGAATCAATAGCAACTTTAAATGCAAGTACTTTGCTTAAAGGAATCTATTATCTACAAATAACAGATGATCAAGGCCGCGTCAATTTGGTGAAAGTAGCTAAACAATAATTGTAAATAAAAACTGAAAATCAAAGTGGCGATCAATCACTACCGGTTGGAGCCCCCCATGGGAGCAATTGGTGCTGCAATTGCCAAAGCAGTACGTCACCTGACCGGATAAGGTTTAAGGGATATACTGCTTGATTTAGCAATAAAAGAAACTTAGATTTTTCTTACTGGTAATTTGACACCCAATTTATAGGTATGCGTATAATCTTTCACTTTGGTGGCTTTTAAATTAACCTCAGAAAGCTGATCCCAACCGTTTTCCTGGTTAGGATATACAACTAGGCAGTCAATTTTCTGATTGGGAGCTACAGAAAGTGCTTGATGCACCTTGTTCAAACGGGCATAACCGCTCAACTGACGAATGTCTTCCTTGACCTTTCCCGTTTGGTAAATGGGTTTATATTTGGCATCAACGACCATTTTATAATTGGGGGCATTGAGTAGGTAATCTAGTTCATTGCCACGGTACCTGACTTGATATTGTACCTTTTCATGAAAACGATCTTTTAGTAAACCTAGGACATACAGCTCAAATAACTTACTCATATCAATCCAGTACGGGGGCACCTGGATTTTATTTTTCTGGGAAGGGTTGAAAGCTACATTAACATAATTAATAATTAGCTGGGCCATTTGAAGGGCTGTACGATATTCCGGGTAGAAATGATTTGGTTGGATAGATTTCAGGCCTTTTAGTTGCACATTTGGTGAGACCTTTTTGAAGGCATGATTTAGGTAAGAAAGGTTGTTGGCCAAGGTCATTTGATCCTTCGCTTGAACACGGTTCAATAAGTTTTTATTTACGAGTAAGAGCGCCTTTTTTAGTAAAGCATTTTCAGCCGTATTTAAACCATGCTCCGGATATTTACAAAAGGTATGACTGGCTTTATGCTGCATTAGGTTTTTCTTAATAGACCGACTAACCAATACCTTACCTTTTACTTTAGCATGTAAATTTTTCTGGACTGGACGACTTCGTTTTTGCAAACCTTTACGGACAATGTTTTTTAAGATGCCAAGATAGCTTATTGACAAAAGAGGGGTCAGGAAATCAGATTCTTGAGCTACTGGAATGGTAGGGGCCTTCCAATCAATTTGCAGTAATTGGTCTAAATGGATAAGGGTATCGGGACGCTCCAATGCCTGGTGTAGCATTTGGAATAGATCGATTTGGTAATCCTTATTATCTAGTTTAGGTTGAATGCTGATGGCAGATTGCT
Source organism: uncultured Saprospirales bacterium (assembly GCA_964021975.1). Classification (GTDB taxonomy): domain Bacteria; phylum Bacteroidota; class Bacteroidia; order Chitinophagales; family Saprospiraceae; genus DATFKA01. The sequence continues at coordinate 9,466 of CAXIDD010000154.1, forward strand.
TGGGGTCAAGCCAATCAAGTCCAACGAAGTAGCTTGAGTCGATACTATAGGCTATATTAGGAGGCTGTTTCTTAATTTCAAAACAGGGTTGTTGATTGGTTTTCCCACGATGGGTCTTTTGAAAGAAAGCGCTATAAGCTGTTTCTTTTAAGTAAAAAGTGTTAGAAATGGGCCTTTGCCTTTCGTGCTCCTGGTATGTCAAAACCTTAATACTCAAAACGGGCGATTTTTTCTATTTCTGGCTTGGCAAGATCCAATAAAATACCGTCTCGGAGGTATTCCTGTAGAATGGGTAGTATCTCAAAATTCAACCTTCGCAACAAAGCTTCCCGTTGTGCGGATTCATCCGGTTCATTAAAAATAAAATAACTATGACCTAGCTGGACTTCT